>NZ_CAQIVA010000038.1:0-17180 GCF_948810725.1 uncultured Rikenella sp. | reverse complement strand
GAGTTGCAGCCCGCCGCGTGGGGTGGCGGCGAACTGCGCGGCTCAAAGAGCCGCAGATGCTCGGCCCAAAGCAAAGCCCAAATCCAAGCCCCACTCTCAGCCCAGCGCGGCGGGAAAACCGGTTACGGTTTTCCCGCCCAAAACAGACACAGCCCCAAGCTCGCCCCAGTTTTCCGCCCCGTGTCAGTCTCACTGCGGCTCCGCTGTCGCTCCGCCGCACTTGCCGTCGCCCGCTGGGATTTCATCTCGATTTTGCTCACCGCAAAACGAGTGAAATCCCTTTTTAGGCGGACGGGTGACGGCGTTTTCGCACACGGTCGAGTTTTTCCGCGCGCCATTCTTTGTTCGCGCGCCGGGGAAATCTTGTCAAAACGTGCCAGCACATTTTGACGATTTCCCTTTTAAGGCGACGGCGCGCGGTCGAGCTTTGACCCGCCTAAAACTGGCCTCGGGCCGGCCGGGCCCCACGTCCCGTGGACGGAAAATGCTCACGCATTTCAACTGGCAGCCTCTACCCCAACAACTAACGACAGCCTCGGCCCATCCTCATGGCCCGAGCAAGCAAAAACCCAACTGACCGCCCGACAATTCACCACACACATTGCACCGTAAGAAAATTTATCTATCTTTGGGTGCTGTTTTCAACCCGACTCGCTCGCCGAAGCACTCACCCTGTCAAAGCGCGGTTCGCAGAAGCGAGACTTTCACATCGAAAACATTCCTCTTTCACACACCTTAATATTCCACGCCTCTCGGGGCGTACCGCGAGACCCGACCGCGCACCCTCTACCGACCGAACAGCGGAGAGCACGGAACGATACCGCCCATGCGGCGAACCGTGTCGCGGAACGACTAAGGTGCGAACAACCGCAATTTATATCACGTAT
This sequence comes from uncultured Rikenella sp., assembly GCF_948810725.1. Lineage (NCBI taxonomy): Bacteria > Pseudomonadati > Bacteroidota > Bacteroidia > Bacteroidales > Rikenellaceae > Rikenella > uncultured Rikenella sp. The sequence continues at coordinate 16,293 of NZ_CAQIVA010000038.1, read as the reverse complement.
GTCAGATAAAGAAACGCTGAAACGGCTGTCGCTCGGGCAGTTGCGTTCGATGGCCGAGGCCGCAGGGGTGGTCACCGGCAAAAAATATGTCAAAAAACAGGAGCTGATCGCCCGGCTGTTGGGCGAAGCTTACGACGAGACGGAGGAGACTCCGGAGGAGGCGAAAGAAACGCCTCGCGCGGCTGCCGAAAACCAGAAAATCGCCCCCGCTGCGACCGACGAGGGGCAGGAGCGGAGACGGCGCAGGCGGATGACGACACAGGAGGGAGAGACGACGGAAACGACTGTTAATCAGGCGAATTGGGGGACACAGACCGGCGGACAGCAGGAGACCTACCGGACGGCCAGACCGGAAGCCGGCGCACGCGGAGGAAACATCAGAAGCAGTTACAGCGCCAGCCCGGAAAAAACCGCACAGGAACACGGAGGACAGGGACAGGTGCCGCAGGGGGGAGGCTATGCGCCGCGGTACGGAAACAACTATAACAACAATTACAACAACCGGGAGAACAACCGGGGGCGGTACGGCAACACCCCGAACACGGCGGGCGACGGGCAGGGAGTTCAGTCGGCGGGCAACGAACAGCCGCGCAAGATCGACCACCAGAACGATTTTCTGGGCATCATCGACTGCGAAGGGGCGCTGGAGGTGATGCCGGACGGATACGGATTCCTGCGGTCGGCCGACTACAACTACCTCAACTCGCCGGACGACGTCTACGTCTCGCCGGCACAGATCAAAAGCTACGGCCTGAAACAGGGGGATACGGTCAAGGGGATCATCAAACCGCCGAGAGAGGGCGAAAAATACTTCCCGCTGGTCAAGGTGATCGAGGTCAACGGCTTGGCGCCGGAGATGGTGCGCGACCGGATTCAGTTCGAATACCTCACGCCGCTCTTTCCGGAGACCAAATTCGACATCACGGACAAGGGGCACAACAATCTGTCCACCCGAATCGTCGACCTCTTCGCGCCGATCGGGAAGGGGCAGCGGGCACTGATCGTGGCACAGCCGAAAACGGGTAAAACCATGCTGCTCAAGGCGATTGCGAATGCCATTGCGGACAACCATCCGGAGGCGTACATGATCATGCTGCTGATCGACGAACGGCCGGAGGAGGTGACGGATATGGCCCGGAGTGTCAAGGCGGAGGTGATCGCGTCGACGTTCGACGAACAGGCGTCGCGGCATGTCAAGGTGGCGGAGATGGTGCTCGAAAAGGCGAAACGGATGGTCGAGTGCGGACACGATGTAGTGATCTTCCTCGACTCGATCACGCGGCTGGCGCGGGCTTACAATACGGTGCAACCGGCGTCGGGCAAGGTGCTGTCGGGAGGGGTGGACGCCAATGCGCTCCACAAACCGAAACGGTTCTTCGGGGCGGCCAGAAACACGGAGGAACGGGGTTCGCTGACGATTATCGCGACGGCGCTGATCGACACGGGTTCCAAGATGGACGAGGTGATTTTCGAAGAGTTCAAGGGGACGGGGAACATGGAGCTGCAACTCGACCGGAAGCTCTCGAACAAGCGAATCTATCCGGCGGTGGACATTACGGCTTCGTCTACGCGGCGGGACGACCTGCTGCTCGACCGGGACACGCTCCAGAAGATATGGATCCTGCGTCGCCACCTGACGGATATGAACTCGGTGGAGGCGATGGAGCTGGTCAAGAAGCAGATGGAGGGGACGGTCTCGAACGAGGAGTTCCTGGCGACGATGAACAAGTAGAGCGCAGACATTGGGTTGGACTGTCGGCAATGCGTAAGCATCCGTCTAAAGTTTTTTCGGTTCTTTTTGTTCACAAAAAGAACAGTCCCCTCAAACCATCGCACGCCACGCCTTGGGAGGGAAATCTTGTCAAAACGCACAAAGTGCATTTTGACAAGATTTCCCCAGGCGCGCACCAAGAACTGGGCCGAACAGGTTAAGCGATACGCAGTATCGCTCCGTCCCGCCGGGGTCACCCGGACGCCGCCCGCGCAGGGCAGTTCCGTCCGGCTCGAAGCTCGATCCGCGCGCCACGCCTAAAAGAGCGATTCATCTATTTCGGCGGTAGCCGAATATAGATGAATCGCGCAAGGCGCGCGAAAAAAGTGGCGGAGCGAAAGCGGAGCCGCAGTGAGGCTGACACGGGGCGGAGAACTGGGGCGAGCTTTGGGCTTTGCTTGTTCTTCAGGCGGGAAAACCGTATCCGGTTTTCCCGCCGCGCTGGGCTGAGCGTGGGGCTGTGGGTTGGGCTGAACTGTTGGCCGTGTTCCTGCGACCCGTTGGATCGCGCAGTCCGCCGCCACTCCACGCGGCGAACTGCTTAAGCAAAGAGTACACGCCCCCGTTTATTCCGAGAGGCAACGCAACTGAAAACCGTAGGCACGAGGACTGCCGCCGTTAGGAATAAGGCTTTGCGGATGGAAGTATAAGAACATGCCGCCGGTCTCATCTATCGTAGAACACCAGCTGTACCCGTGGCTGCCGAGATTGTTCAAAAGGCCCGAGTACGCGTGGCGGCAGCCCGGGGCGGGGCCGATCGGCACTCGAAAGCCGACCGGTGACGAATCAGCGGCTGCTGGCCAACCGTTTGCAAATCCGCTTCACGAAACCCGGCCCTTCGTAAATAAAACCCGAATAGAGCTGCACCAGCGAAGCACCCGCCTCCAACATCGCCTCCGCATCCTCGACACTCATCACCCCGCCCACACCGATAATCGGAAGCCGGCCACCCGTCTTTTCACGGATATAACGCACCATCTCCCGCGACCGGACCGTCAGCGGCGCGCCGCTCAGTCCCCCCTTGCCGATCCCGGCGACACGAGCCTCGTCCGTCGCCAACCCCTCGCGCGAAGTCGTCGTGTTGGTCGCCACGATGCCGTCGATCTTGCACGTCTCGACCACCTCGATCATCCGGTCGACCTGTTCGCGCGTCAGGTCGGGCGATATTTTGAGCAGAATCGGCCGATAGTCGGACTGCCCCTGCCGAAACTCCTTGAGCGGTTCGAGGATCGCCACCGTCGAGTCGGTGCTCTGCAACGCCGTCAGGTTCACCACGTTCGGGCAGCTGACATTCACCACGAAATAGTCCACGTAATCGTACAACGCGCGAAACGCCCGGAGGTAGTCGGCCGGAGCCTCCTCGTTCGGCGTGAGGCTGTTTTTGCCGATATTTCCGCCCACGATCAACCCCGGACGCCGGTGGCGGAGATTCCGGACGGCGTGTTGCACCCCCCGGTTATTGAACCCCATGCGGTTGATAATGGCCCGGTCTTCGGGCAGGCGGAAACAGCGCGGTTTGGGATTGCCCCCCTGCCCCTTCGGGGTGACCGTCCCGATCTCGACGAAGCCGAAGCCCAGCGCACCCAGCATGTCGTACACCTCGGCGTCCTTGTCGAACCCGGCGGCCAGCCCGATCGGGTTGGGAAACTTCAGCCCCAGCACCTCGCGTTCCAACGCCGGCGAACGATAGCTGTAAATCGCCCGAAGCAGCGCCCGCGCGCCGGGCACATAGTGCAGCAGACGCAGCAGACGGACGATCAGGTGGTGGATGGTCTCCGGCTGGAGGCGGAAAAGAAGCGGTCGAAAGAAGCGATACATTTCGTTAGAAGCAAATAAAATCTTGCAAAGATACACAGTTAGGGGAGAAGAAAAAATCAGGGTGCCGGGATAAATGCTCGAAGAGGCAACGCAACTGAAAACCGTGGGCGCGGTTGTCCGAGTTGCTGGTGTTGAGGTTCTGCGAATTGAAATTCAAGTCCAGGCCGTTGATGCCGCTCGTGGCGGAAGACCAGCTGAACCCGTTGTTGCCGACGTTCACCGGTTCGCCCGAGTTTGCGTTGCGGTTGCCCGGGAGAAGGCGCGCGAGGCCAGCGGCCGCTGAGGGATTCCGCCCGAGCTGACGCCGCGGAGGGCGAAAGACCGGGGGCGGAGCGCTCTCGTTGGGCGAGAGGGGCTTAACTAACCGGGCCGTCCGCTTTCGGAAGGGCACGGAACCGGGTCAGTGGGCCGCTGAATTTATGTTCGCTCTGCCGCCGCCTCTCCGACGAAGCGGCGGCACTCCGGAACGGACACCCTGAATGAGAAAGAGCGCGGGCGAGGCGTTTTTGCCTTTGCTTTTGCCTTTGCCGAACGAAGATAGACAATTCCGGCGGAATACCGCTCGCGCCCGCCGCCGGAAGCCACCAGGAGGGCCCGTTTCCGACACACGCGGCTGGATTCCGGAGGCGGCGGCCGGGCGCTGCGGCGGCGGGATGCAGATTTTTTTTAGGATTTTTTATCTCTCTGTTTGGAGGTATCGGAAATTTGATTACTTTTGCATCGTCAAACAACGCTCGACGGGTTCGCCTGCGGGGGGCGGGCGACGAAAAAAATTCCTCGATAGCTCAGTTGGTTAGAGCACCTGACTGTTAATCAGGGGGTCCAAGGTTCAAGTCCTTGTCGAGGAGCTTCCTTACAAAACGAGGGACAACGCGATTCGTTGTCCCTCGTTTTTCTTTTTACCGGCCGACCTTATCCGATCGACAACTCGACGGTCTCCGTGACGCCGATCTCCCGGACAAAACGGTCGTCGTGCGAAATGACGACCAACGACCCGCGATAGTCACGAAGCGTGTCGGTCAGAATCGCGAGGCTGTCGATATCGAGGTGGTTGGTGGGTTCGTCGAGCAGCACGATGGCGGGGTCGTGGAGAGTCCACCCGGCCAGCAGGGTCTTGGTGCGCTCGCCGCCGCTCAGGGCGTCGGAGGGGGTGTCGAGGGCAACGTGGCTCAGGCCCCATGCGTCCAGGGCGGCGCGACTCTGCGCTTCGATCTCCCAGTCGTCGCCGAGCGTTTCGAAATCGTCCGGTTCGACGGAGCCGGAACAAATGGCGTGCAGGGCCCGCAATTTATGGGCTATGCCGAGCAGTTCGGCGACGTTCCGCCGGTCGGAGGCGGTCTGCTGGGCAACGAGATAGGGGGTCGACGAGCGGACGAGGCTGCCGGCCGCGGGGGACAACCGACCGGCCAGCAGGTGCAGCAGGGTCGTTTTCCCGGCTCCGTTGGGGCCGATCAGGGAGACTTTCGCGCCTTCGGGCACGGAGAGGGTCAGGTTCTCGAACAAAAATGGAGAATGGGGGTGGTGACGGTACGAAATACCGTTCGCGATAAGACTCATATGGAATAAACGATCGAATGGTGTGCCTCCGCGATGCGGAGGCCCGGTGAAACCTGAATGCGGGTCTGAAGGCGGCATCGGCTCCTCGGAACCGGCCTATCGAACGTTTATGTTCATCGGAGTAGAGTTTGATTTCGGGGACAAACGTAAGCAAATAATCTCAACGGATCAACCGGTTTCCTCTTCCCCCGACGGGTCGGGCTACGGCAGGCGGAGATGAACCACGTGGGAGGAGAGGTGGCCTGCGGGGCTGTATGGATGATGCCGCGGCGGTTCCGTTGGGGTTCGCCGGGGCTTTTCGCGCCGTTTGGGGGACGAGGAGGGGCTGGGGCGCATGACGAAGGGACGAAGGAGCAAAAAGGCGATGATCGTGCCTAACAAAAGGGTCGGTATGAGTTCCGGGGTTGTCATGGGGATATTTTCTAACATCATTATATAAATAGGTGAGGGCTGGACTGTCACATATCAAGTTTCGTGCAAGAATGGATCGGATGGGGGTTTTCTGTCAAACGGGGCAAGGGGATCGCCGGGATTTCGGAAGTTTTTGGGGTTTTGTTTTTTAGGGGTGGCATAGCCCCGGGCTACCGCGATGCGGGAAACAACGATCTATTCGGGGCGCTGGGCCTCGTCGGAAATCACATAGCCAGCTGGTCTGCTTCGGCTAACGGGGCCTACGGTCTATATGTATATTCCTACAAGCATTACTTCGGTACCGGCGGATCGGGCCACCGTGCTCACGGTCTTCCGTTGCGTTGCCTATCGGAATAAACGGACGCACAGCGTCTTTTAATGCCAGCCTCTACCCCAAAACGGGCCACCCTACCTTTTTTAATTTGACTTTGGCAGCCGGACGCCCGGGAGGTATCGCAATTTTCGACGCGGAGCGGCGTGTTGCGGGCCTCCCGTGGGGAGGCGTCCGGCCCGCGCGACTCTGCGAGTCGCAAGAGCATTACCCCCTTTTATGAGAAATCTGTCTTTCGGTTTCGGGCTGCGCGCTCCGGGGGTGGGCCGAACGGCCCAGCGCGCAGGCCCGGCGGTTCTTCGAACCGCAAAAGCACGGCCCATTCGTCCTCGGGCGCCGGGGGGCGCGCCCGAGGACGACGATTCCTCGCGGAATCGTGCTATTCGCTCTTAGCCTATAGCAATTCGCCGCCAGCGGGGAGTGCAACGAGCCTCGACGAGTTGCAGTCCGCCGCGTGGGGTGGCGGCGAACTGCGCGGCTCGAAGAGCCGCAAGAGCTCGGCCAACAATTCAGCCCGATTCGCAGTTCAAAACTCGCCCCCAATTCTGTCGGGGTCGACCTGTCGCCCATCCCCCCCCGAGCGGCAAAGCCGCTGGGCGACAGGACCGACGGTTCGGAGAACCGCGCTACTCGCTCTCAGTTCAAGCGGACGAAGCCTGCGAGGCCCAAAACGAGCATGGCGAGTTGCGGGCCTCCGCGGTCGGAGGCTTCGGCCCGCGCGACTCTGCGAGTCGCAAGAGCATAGCCCAAAGCTCCCCCCAGTTCTCCGCCCCGTGTCAGCCTCACTGCGGCTCCGCTGGCGCTCCGCCGCTTTTTGCCGTCGCCCGCGGCAATTCTTGCCGGATTGGCCAAGTGCCAACCGGCAGAATATGCCATCTTTAAGCGGGCGGGCGCGCCCACAGGGCGTTTTACTGGCAGCCTCGGCCCTATTCTCCGCGCGCGGGCCTCACTTAGAACGTAGGGGGAACACCGACAAAACACTCAACGAAGCTCGCCATCTATCCGAGAACCGACGGTGCGAAAGAATTTTAACCCTCGGAAAGCTATTCTTCCACCGAATGGCACTATTTTTGTGACTTCACAAACCCGATATATCCATTAACCCACGAAAAAAGATGAAACGATTACTGATTCTGGGCGCTGTGGCGACCCTCGTCGCTGCTTGCGGCCCGAAACAAAACGCGAAACCCGATCCGCTGGTCGTGGCGAACGACTCGCTCTCGCAGGTGATCGCCGCCAAAGACTCGATCATCAACGACGCCTTCAACAGCATCGGCGAAATCGCGGCCAGCATAGACCGAATCGCTGAACACGAACGGCTGGTGACCGCTGCGGCCGCCTCAGGAACCGAGCTCTCGAAACCGATGAAAGAGCGAGTGGCGGAAAACATCACAGCCATCAGCGAACTGCTCGACAAAAACCGCGCGGCGATCGCCCGGTTGCAGGTGTCGGCCGACAAACTCAAAGAGGCCCGCGTGCAGATCGGAGGACTCGAACGGCTCATCACCCAGTTGCAGGAACAGCTCGACCAAAAGAACACCCAACTCGCGTCGCTGACCGACCAGGTAAAGGCTCTGAAGGTCGAAATCGCTGCGCTGGGACATACGGTCACCAACCTCGAACAGGACAAAACCGAATTGCAGGGAGCCGTAGCCGAACAGGATGCCCAGCTGCACACGGTCTACTACATCGTCGGGAAGGAAAAAGAGCTGCTCGACGACCAGATCATCGACAAGAAGGGCTTTATCGGACGCACCCGCGTGATGAACGATCAGGCCAAGCTGGACGACTTCACGGTTGCCGACGACCGGGTGATCGAACGGATTCCGATCGGCAAAAACCGGGTGCGGATCGTCACGATTCACCCCGAAACGAGCTATATCCTCATCAAGGGCGACAACAACCAGATCGAAGAGTTGGTGATTACCGACAAGGACGCTTTCTGGCAGAACTCCAGAATGTTGGTCATCTCGCACAGATAGACGACACGGCCACTCAACGAGTCGACCGGGGCTTCTCTTCCACGCAAGAGGAGCCCCGGCCTTTTTTATTTTGCCCGGGCCGTTTTGCCGGCGACCGGGGAGACGTTATTTTTGTAACCGACTTTTACACCCCCCGACTATGAAAATCGGAAACCTGGAGCTGGGCCCCGTGCCGCTCTTTCTGGCCCCCATGGAGGATGTCACCGACCCGTCGTTCCGCTACGTCTGCAAGCGGTTCGGGGCGGACATGATGTACACGGAGTTCGTCTCGGCCGACGGGCTGATCCGCGATGCGCGCAAGTCGCTCGCAAAGCTCCGGCTGGCGGACGAGGAGCGTCCGATCGGGATCCAGATCTACGGCAACGAGATCGAACCGATGGTCGAGGCGGCGAGGATGGCCGAGGCGGCGGGGCCGGAGGTGATCGACATCAATTTCGGATGCCCGGTCAAAAAGATTGCGGGGCGGGGAGCCGGGTCGGGCATGATGCGCGATGTCCCCAAGATGGTGGAGATGACGAGGCGGATCGTACAGGCGGTGAGGTTGCCGGTGACGGTCAAGACGCGGCTGGGGTGGGACGAGGAGTCGAAAAACATCGAGGAGATCGCCCTGCGGTTGCAGGACGTGGGGATTCAGGCACTGACGATCCACGGGCGGACGCGGGCGCAGCTCTATCGGGGCGAGGCGGACTGGACGCTGATCGGGGCGGTGAAGAACCATCCGTCGATCCGGATTCCGATCATCGGCAACGGGGATATCGATTCGGGGCCGAAGGCGGCGCAGATGCTGGAGCGTTACGGGGTGGACGGGCTGATGATCGGGCGGGCGACTTTCGGGCGGCCGTGGATTTTCCGCGAGGTGCGGCACTTTCTGGAGACGGGGGAGGAGCTTCCGCAGCCGACGGTAAGGGAGCGGGTGGCGCTGGCTCGGGATCACCTGGCGCGGTCGGTGGAGCTCAAGGGGGAGCGGACGGGGGTCTTGGAGATGCGCCGGCACCTGAGCAGCTATTTCAAGGGGTTGCCGGACTTCCGCGAAACGCGGGCCCGGCTGGTGACGGAGCCTGAGGCGGAGGGGGTGGCCCGCTTGCTCGACTACATCGAGGAACGGTGGGGTGAATGGGATGCGAGGGGCATGGTGCCGCCGTTCATCTACGAGAGGCCGTAACGGGGCTCTCGGGGCCCGTTTCCGAAGGTCGGATGGCCCGCCCCGGGCACTCGCTATCGCACGTCGGGGGAGTTGATGGGGGTCGGCGGGAATGGTTACAGCTGGGCGGCTGCAAGCAGGGGGGCCAATAGCCTGTTCTTGGATTTCAGCGTGCTGAATCTAAATCCGACGAGTGCATACTATCGGGTCTACGGTTTTCAGTTGCGGTGCCTCTCGGAATAAACGGGGCCGAAGAGCTTTCGACGGAACCGATTGGGGACTTAGAACCCGGACTTCTACTCATTTTTCTCATTCGAATTTTGCGAATCACGCGGCCCGCCCCGGGCTTCCGCGATGCGGGCTACTACGGACGATTGGGCACTCTGATGAGTGTCGGTCTGGACGGTTACAGCTGGGCTTCCACGGTCAGCGGTACCAATGGCATGAGCTTGGCTTTCAACGTGACGGAACTCTACCCCAGCGGTGCGTACAACCGCGCCTACGGTTTTCAGTTGCGTTGCCTCTCGGAATAAACGGGGCAGGCCCACGGTGGGCAAAGGGCTGGAGCTACCCTATTCGGACTTGACAGCGGGTCGGACGCCCGGGAGGAACCGCAACTCTCGGCGCGAAGCGACGTGTTGCGGGCCGCCCGTGGGCAGGCGGCCGGCCCGCGCGGTTCTGCGAACCGCAACTACAACGCCCCATTCACCGCCCAGTCTGTCGGGTTCGTCCTCGCCCTGTTTGCAAAAGTTCGCCGCCAGCGGTGAGTGCAACGAGCTCCGTCGAGTTGCAGCCCGCCGCGTGGGGTGGCGGCGGACTGTGCGACCCAAAGGATCGCAAAAGCATGGACAACAGCTCAGTCCAATCCACAGCCCAATTCTCCGCCCCGTGTCCGCCTCACTGCGGCTCCGCTGTCGCTCCGCCGGTGCCGCTCGGCACTCGTAAAGATAAGCATATCTACTCCTAAACGTCGCCCGCTGGGATTTCATCTCGATTTTGCTCACCGCAAAACGAGTGAAATCCCTTTTTAAGCGGGCGGGCGACGGATTTTTTGCGCACCACTCTTTTTTCGCGCGCCTGCGCGATTCATTCTATTTCGGCTCACCGCCGAAATGATTGAATCGCTTCTTTAGGCGGCGGCGCGCGTCTTCGCCAACAGGAGGGTACTGCGCTCGGGCCGCGCGGGCCCCACGTCCCGTGGACGGGAAATGCTTGCGCATTTCCACTGGCCGCCTCTACCCCCGTTCTCTGTTCGCGCGCCTTGGGAAATCTTGTCAAAACGCGCCAGCGCATTTTGACGATTTCCCTCCTAAGGCGTGGCGCGCGTCTGTTCGACAGGAGGGGACTGCGCTCGGGCCGCGCGGGCCCCACGTCCCGTGGACGGGAAATGCTCGCGCATTTCCACTGGCAGCATCTACCCCCGTTCTCTGTTCGCGCGCCGGGGAAATCTTGTCAAAACGCACAAAGTGCATTTTGACGATTTCCCTCTTTAGGCGGCGGCGCGCGAGCAACTGGAAAGTAATAACGGCCGCGCGCCATGACGCGAACGCGTCGGCCAAGCGGGCCCCCACGTCCCGTGGACGGTTCGCTACGGCAGCCTCGGCCCACGTTCTTTGTTCGCGCGCCAAAACCGCATCGAATGGAAGGCCAAAACAAAAGCCGCATCGGGTGGCTCCCGATGCGGCTCGCTTATCTGAGAACAAGGCGATAGCCTTGTCCAATCCTATTTCAAGATCACGTCGCTCTGACCGACCATCTGGCCGTCCACATAGACCATCACGGTGTATTGCCCCGCATACAGACCCGTGATGTCATAGTAGATGCTCACAGGCAGATCGTCGCCCTGATAGTCCACCACACGTTTAGCGGTGTACGGGATCGATTCGCCGGCGAAGGTAAACCGACCGCCGTCAGGCGATCCCAGAATATCCGCTTCCGGCGTAATCACGCGAACGTATACGGTACGTTCCCCAGGAATGGCCACTTCGTTCGCCGTCAGGATAAACTCGGTGACGAGTTTTTCGGTCTGCTTAGCCCGGCTGACGAGTTTGTTCCGTTTGCTGTATGCCAGCAAGGCGACATCCCGTGCCCGAAGCTGCGATGCCCGTTTCACTTTATTGTTCAGTTCCTGGGTCATCTCTTCGGCGGCTTCGGCCCGCAGCCGGTAGGAGGACATCTCGCGTTTGAAGCGCATGTTTTCGCCCACGAGCTGCTGATTGAGCCGGTTCAGGGAGTCGATCTGACGCACGAAGCCCTGCATAGTCGCCCGAAGTGTCCCGAGTTCGCGTTCGTACTTCTTGATTTTGGCGTAGTTCCAGCCGCGTTCCTTCTTGAGCCGATCGAGGAGCGAGTCGGCGATGTGCCGCTGCTGCATGAGCGCGATGTTCATCGTATCGTTGTCGACTTTGAGGTCGCCCATCTGGCCGAGCAGAACGGTCAGCCGATTGGTCAGGGTATCGCGTTCTTCGGTGATTCCGATCTGATCCCGCTTGAGCTCCTGCACTTGTTTCCAGAAGAAGAACGAGATCACGGCCAGAACGATCAGCAGAATGATGATCGCGATCTTCAGCCCTTTGACCGATCCGTTGCCGTCGTGCTGCGGATAGTCGTTGTAGTCGTAGTCGTTGTCGTTATACTCCATAATCTCTCTGTGTGTTAGAAAGCTGTCGTTTTTCGTTTCGCGCGCCGGCGACTCCACCTATAATATATGAAATCCCGACTGATCACACTAACAAACGGCGTGCCACCGATACGGCTTCCGTTCGGAACGAAACCGCACGGAACACGATTTATGGCAGAAAAAACGGCTCTTGCCATGCGCCGGAAGTTGTCGTGACCGCTACAATTTCGGTGCAAGATAGATAAAAATTCGGATACCAAAAAACTTTTTTTCTGACACTCCATATTTTTCCCTAAAAAGGAGCCATTACCGGAATTATTCGAATACCCCCTTTATTTTAATCACAATTTTCACTAACTTGCGCCGCTCTTCACGAGACTGGAACGAACGTAATAAAACCCACATACAGAATAACTTAACTTCTTTTTATGACAACCAACCAATCCATTCTCAGCACACCGACGGACGAAAATATGAGCGTTGTGGCTTACAAGGCTTTTATGCTCAAACGGCGTATCATCCTGACTTTGGCGACGGAGGGGGACTGTACGATCGCCGATTTGTCGAGAATCCTGAATGTCAGCAATCCGACGATCACGAAGCTGGTCGGGGAGTTGATCCGCGAGGGGTTCGTGCGCGACCAGGGGAAGATCGAAACGGGCGGAGGACGGAGGCCCTGTGCGTTCGGGCTGGTGTCGGATGCGGGCTATTTTCTCGGGGTGACGATCCAGGAGGGGGAGCTCGGTTTCGGGGTGATCGACCTGAATAAAAACACGGTGACGGTGACGCAGCATGTGCCGTTCACGTACCATACGAATGCGCAGTTTCTGGATAATCTGGCGGCGCGGATCGAGGAGTTCATCGAGTCGCTGGGGGCGGCGGCGCGCGAAAAGATTCTCGGGATGGGGATTGCGGTCAAGGGACGGGTCGATGCGTCGTCGGGGATCATCTATAATGCGATCAACATCGACGGCTATCCGCTGGCGCGGCTGATCCACGAAAAAACGGGGATCGAAACGGTGGTCGAAAACGACACGCGGGCGATGACGTATGCGGAGTACCTGAACGGGGATCGGAACGAAGTGCAGAATGCGCTCTTCATCAATATCGGCCGGGGGATCGGGGTCGGGATCATCGTGGGCGGGAAGCTCTACTACGGAAAGTCGGGCTTCTCGGGCGAATTCGGGCACATTCCGTTCTTCGACAACGAAAAGATCTGTCAGTGCGGCAAAAAGGGGTGTCTGGAGACGGAGGCGTCGGGGATGGCGCTCGAAACGAGCTTTGCGGAGAGCTTGCGCGACGGGGCGTCGTCGATCCTGTCGGATAAGTTCGAACGGGGCGAAACGGTCACGATGCAAGATATCATCAAGGCGACGGAGAGCGACGATGTGCTCTCGATCGACTTGATTACGGATGTGGGCGAGAAGCTGGGACGGGGGATCAGCGTGCTGATCAACCTGTTCAATCCGGAGCTGGTGGTGATCGGGGGGCCGCTGGCGGAGGTGAGCGATTATCTGATGTTGCCGATCCGCACGGCGCTGAACAAATATTCGCTGCGGCTGGTGACGCGGGACACGACGCTGCGCATCTCGACGCTGGGCGAGACGGCGGGGGTATTGGGGGCTGCTCTCCTGACGCGGAACCGGATGCTGGGGATCCTCTAAAGGACACGTTCGGCGTTCCGGGCGCCTTGTATCGGCCTGAGGCGCTCCTCAGGGCGGGCTTGTATTATTACGGTCTCGGCACGCTTTGCGCGCGAACTGATGAATGGGGCGAGGCGGCCAATAAAACGCCCTGTGGGCGCGCCCGCCCGGCGTAAGGGCAGTACCCTCCCGTAGGACAGACGCGCGCCACGCCTAAAGGAGCGATTCAGCGATTTCGGCGGTAGCCGAATAGAGATGAATCGCGCAAGGCGCGCGGAAAATGCGGCGGAGCGAAAGCGGAGCCGCAGTGAGGCGAACACGGGGCGGAGAACTGGGCTGTGCTTTGGGCTGCGACTGTTCTTCGGGCGCGAAAACCGGCTACGGTTTTCGCGCCGCGCTGGGCCGAGCATGGGGCTTGGCTGGGGCGGTGGGTTGGGCTGGAATCTGGGCCGAAAGCGAGTAGCTGAGTCCCCGTGTCAACGGTCGGCCCGCAGCCCCCGGATGCGGAGGGGACGCACAGCGTCTTTTACTGGCCGCCTCGGCCTTAATATTCGTTCTCCGCTGGCTGCGGTCGAGAACGCACCTCGCAGAATGGGGGCGGTTGAATGGGTTGTGCTTTTGCGGTTCGTAGAACCGCCGGGCCTGCGCGCTGGGCTTTCGGTCCACCCCAGGAGCGCGCAGCCCGAATCTGACAGGAAAGGGCATTGTCAAACGGGTCGGACGCCCAGGAGATGCTATCATGGGGTAGAGGCGGCCAGTAAAAGACGCTGTTCGTCCCTCCCGAGGGGAGGCGTCCGGCCCGCGCGGCTCTTTGAACCGCAGGAGCACAACTAGGGTAGAAGCTGCCGGTTGTTAGGTAGTTCCAGCCAGCTTTCGAATGCTGAGCGGCACCGCCCCGGGCTACCGCGACGCAGGCAACGATGGGCGACCGGGGGGATTGATAAGCACTTGGAATGGCGGTTACATTTGGTCTTCCACATCCTACGATTCGGGTAACCATTACCGCAGTTGGTACTTGTACTTCGGCATGCAGAGCCTCGGCTCCAACGGCACGGGTTATCATGCCACCGGTCTTCAGTTGCGCTGCCTCTCGGAATAAACAGGGACGAGAGGCACACAAAAAAACGGCCGTCTCTACCCGAAACATGAACAAAAACGGCAACCCCGGGCTACCGCGACGCAGGCAATGTCGGGCGCATGGGCGCTCTGACGCACGTCGGCAACTATGGCTCCTGTTACTCGTCTTCAATCAGCGGCAGCAAAGGAGTATACTTGGACTTCAGCGCACCGAATCTCAGAATCGGTTACGCCAGTAGCCGCGGCCACGGTATTCAGCTGCGTTGCCTCTCGGAATAAAACGGGGCCGCTCGGCACCCAAAAAGATGGCTGGAACCACCCCAAGGGGCAGCCGCTACCCGAAAGCGACCCCAAGCAACTGGCCGCCTCGGCCCAAAAGCTTTCGAATGCCGGACAGCCCGAGACAGAGCATCTACGGGATTGAACGCACACCGCTGCCCGTTTTTTTTATAGAAAGAACTGATTATCATCAAATAAAATAGCCATGAGCAAACAAAACTTTTCGAACGATTTTCGGTACCTGCTGGCCCGGCTCGGGATCGGCATCGTCGCCTCGGTAGCCGTCACGGGGATTGCCGCCGGACTGCTCCACCTCGGATTCTGGAACTACTGGTGGACGCTGCTGGTAGGAGCCGCACTCGGCGGCATACTGTTCTACAAACGCTTCTTCGAAGCCCAACGGGCCATCTTCTGGGCCGGGATGATCCTGACCGCGCTGCCCGCCGCGGCGTTCCAATACACGCTCTTCTACACCGAAGACAAAGCCGCCGTATTCGACTCGCTGGGCGACTACAGCCCGACCGAAGACCATCACAGATTCCTCGAAATCGAACACTGGTACTACAGCACCGGCGACATGGGAGCCGTGGAGGTCACCACGGAACGCAGACGGCGGGACGGGTGACAGGCACCTCGAAACGGGTTTATGTGGCGGTTCCGATGTTCGTCGATTCGACGGATACGCAGCCCAAGGTCTGGATGGCGCTGGACTTCGACCAGAAAAAGGCCGACCGCATCTTCCGATCGGGCAACGACGATGATCTGATCGGGTTCGACCGCATCTGCTGCTTCGAACGCGTGTCGCCGTCGCTGGCCGACGACTTCCGAAGCGCGATCGACTACTGCGACGCGGACAGCATGAAATGCCTCCGCGACGAGGCGATTTTCCTCATGCCGCTCTACAAACCGTTCATCCCGCGCGGACAGTGGATGCTCTACAGCCTGTACACGCTGGCGGGGGCGATAGCGGGGATGGCGATTGTGGCGCTCTGTGTCCGCGATCCGGAAGAAGACGAAGACGAGGAAAATGAGACTGAGGAGGAAGAGAGCGACGAGAGAGAAGATAATTAAGGTAGAGCGGTCTGCTTTCGAAGCACACGAGCGGCGCGCCCCGGGCTACCGCGTCGCAGGCTCGGGCGAAGCGGCGAACGTCAGTTCCTTCGGATACTATTGGTCGTCGGCGACCAGCGACACTTTCGGAAAGCGTTTGGGTTTCAGCGCGACGTGGCTCGATCCTTGCGACGCATACGGTCGCGGTTACGGTTTTCAGTTGCGTTGCCTCTCGGAATAAACGGGGACGCTCGGCACCCGAATACTGGCTGGAACTACCCCAAGGGGCAGCCTCTACCCGACTGTAATTTAATTCCAGCGGTCGGAGCCAGCGGGGGCTGCATGAGCATAGCGAGGTTGCCGGCCGGCCGTGGACAGGCGACCAGTCTGAGCGACCCATAGGGTCGCAAGAGCTCAGCCCCATTTACTGATCATGTCTGTCGGGTTCGGGCTGCGCGCTCCCCGGGTGGGCCAAAGGCCCAGCGCGCAAGCCCGGCGGTTCTACGAACCGCAAGAGCAACGCCCATTCGCCCGCACCCTGTTTGCAGTCGCCGCCAACGGTGAGTACAACGAGCTCCGACGAGTTGCAGTCCGCCGCGTGAGATGGCAGCGA
>NZ_CAQIVA010000037.1:0-17753 GCF_948810725.1 uncultured Rikenella sp. | reverse complement strand
GGCGGAAATCTTATTCAAACGCGAAACACGCGTTTGAATGATTTCCTACTCCAGCGATCGCGCGCGGTCGAGCTTTGTCTCGCCTCGAACTGTTCCTTTTGTGAACAAAAGGAACCGAAAAAACTTTAGACGGATGCTTCGCATCCTAAAGCTGCCGGCGAAACAAATCTCTGTTCGCGCGCCTGGGGAAATCTTGTCAAAACGCGCCAGAGCATTTTGACGATTTCCCTCTTTAGGCGAGGCGCGCGTTTACATTGAAGTAATAAAGGCCGCCCGCCGTGGCGCGAACGCATCCGCCGGGCGGGCGGTGCGTTGACCTGCGGTCTCCCTCGCGCTTGCGAGGCATCGTCGACAAGCCGACGTGCTCTCGCTTCGCTACTCGGGTCCGGCACTCGGAATGGGCAGCCTCGGCCCAAATCTTCGCCCCGTTCTTTGTCCGCGCGCTGGCCAATAAGGCAAAGACAACCCTAACAAAATGCCCAACGGACGCACCGGAGGGACGAGAAATGCCCACGCATTTCCACTGCCAGCCTCACCCCCTCTTCGCGTCCCCGTCCCCGAACCCCAGTTTTTCGAGCCGGGCGACGATCTGTTCGACCTGTTCGTCCGAGTCGAAATCGATCGTGATCCGACCCGAAAACATCGTCTCCCCGTTTTTAGCCGCCGTCGTTTTTCGTTTGACCGCAATGCGGCTCCCCAGCAGCGGTTCGAGCCCCTCCACCAGCCGCGCATAGCACGCCGGATATTCCACCCCCGCCTGAGTGCCCTTGGTCCGTTTTTCCGCAGGCTGGAGTGCCCCCTGCACCGCCTGTTCCGTCTGCCGCACCGAGAGGTGCCCCTTGACAATCCGAGCCAGCAGCGCCAGCTGTTGCCGTTCCGAACCCAGCGCCAGCAGCGCCCGCGCATGCCCCATGCTGATCATATCGTTGTTCAGCGCGCTCTGCACCTGCGCCGGCAGCTTGAGTAGCCGGATGTAGTTGGCGATCGTCGACCGTTTTTTGCCGACCCGTTCCGCCAGAATCTCCTGCGTCAGCGCGCACTCGTCGATCAGCCGTTGCAGCGACAACGCCACCTCGATCGCCCCCAGGTCTTCGCGCTGGATATTTTCGACCAGCGCCATCTCCAGCAGCGTCTGATCGTTCGCCTCCCTGACATACGCCGGAATCGTCTCCAGCCCCGCCATCTGCGACGCGCGGAACCGCCGTTCGCCGCTGATGATCATGTACTCCGCCGCCCCCTTGTTATCGTCCGCCGGTTCGATCCGCTTGACCGTGATCGGCTGAATGACCCCCAGCCGCGCGATCGACTGCGCCAGCTCTTCGAGAGCCGTTTCGTCGAACACCGTCCGCGGCTGCCCCGGGTTGGGAATGATCCGGTCGATCTGCAAGTCCGCGACCGTGTTGTCGCGCCTTGAGGCCGCCGTCTGTTTCGGTATATTGAGGTCTTCGATTTCGAAGATGGCGCCGAGCCCTTTGCCGAGCCCTGTGGTTTTGGGTTTCATCTACTATATATAGTAATAGGTTGTGATCGGAATGAAAAGGTGTGCGCGTCAATCGGCCCCGCCGTTTCGGCGCAGGAACTCGCGGGCGAGGTTCAGGTAGTTGGCGCTTCCGCTGCTCGCCGCGTCGTAGGTGATGACCGGTTTCCCGTAACTGGGCGACTCGCTGAGCCGCGTATTTCGCTGGATGATCGTGTCGAACACCAGGTGTCCGAAGTGGTTTCGCACCTCGCCCACCACCTGGTTGGCCAGCCTCAGCCGCGAGTCGTACATCGTCAGCAGGAAGCCCTCGATCTCCAGCGCCGGATTGAGTCCCGCCTTGACCATCTTGATGGTATTGAGCAGCTTGCCGATCCCCTCGAGGGCGAAATACTCGCACTGTACCGGGATAATGACACTGTCGGCCGCGATCAGCGCGTTGAGCGTCAGCATCCCGAGCGATGGCGAGCAGTCGATGATTACGAAGTCGTAGTCGTTTTTGACCTCCTCCAGCAGCGATTTGAGTCGGAACTGCCCCCCTTCTGTCTGCGCCAGTTCGGTTTCCGCCCCGACGAGGTTGATGTTCGACGGCACGAGGGTGAGCCCCGGCAACTCGTCCGAGCCGAGCATCGCCTGTTTCAGGTCGTTTTCTCCGGCGAGCGCCGTGTAGATGTTGACCGTTCCGGTCGTTTCGAATCCGAGTCCGGAAGTTGAGTTTGCCTGCGGATCCGCATCGACGAGCAGCACCCGTTTTTCGAGTACCGCGAGCGACGCGGCGAGGTTGATCGACGAGGTGGTTTTCCCGACCCCTCCTTTTTGGTTGGCTAAAGCGACGATTTTTCCCATTTTTCGGAAAGTCTCAGTGTGTTTTTCGTTTCGTAAGCAGTTCGTCTTGGTGAGTCGTGCGGGTGGAATATGCGGTTAGCCCCGGTCAGAGCATCCCGTAGGGATACGGGGCGGTGCTTTATGCTGTTCCATTGGCCGGGCCTTGGGCAATGCTTGTGCGACCCTTTAGGGTCGCGCGGGCCGAAGCCTCCCGCCGCGGAGGCCCGCAACTGACGTTGCTGTGGGCCCCGCAGGCTTCGATCCGCGTGAACTTGACAGAAAAAGGCGTTGCTCTTGCGGCTCGCAGAGCCGCGCAGTTCGCCGCCACCCCACGCGGCGGACTGCAACTCGTCGGAGCTCGTTGCACTCCCCGTTGGCGGCGAACTTAGGTTAAGAGCGAATAGCACGATTCCGCGAGGAATCGCCGTCCTCGGCGCGCAGCGAACGCCGAAGGCGGGCGCCGGGGGGCGCGCCCGAGGACGAACCCAACAGAAAAAAGCCGAACTCCTGCGACCCAACGGGTCGCGCGGGCCGGAGCCACCCCCGGCGTAGGTCCGCCACTTCGCGATGCTCATTGCGCCCCCGCTGGCTCCGGCCCGTCCAGCAGAGTAGGGTAGTCCCAGCCCTTGCCCCCGCGAGCGGCGCCCCGTTTATTCCGAGAGGCAGCGCAACTGAAAACCGTTGGCCCGACAGTTTGAGTTGTCCGGTCGCAGCCACTCCATTCCGAAATCCAAATATATTCCCTTTGTTCCGGATGGTGCTGTCGACCAACTGTACCCGTAGTGACCGACACTCCACATCTCTCCCGCCGTAATTCCGCGTCCGCCCGGGGCGGGGTACCAGGCGAGTGGTACTCAAACCGGCCCGCCTCGGCTTCAATGGCCGCCTCCATCCCCATCAGGCAATGTCGCTTCTTCTGTCTGTACCCGCGTTTTGCTCTCTGCGTCAAGACGAACAAGATGAGAACGAACGTTTTTACTTCAAACTACAAAAATAGCGTTTTTTTCGGAGAATCCGGGGGCGTCGCCGAGAAAGCCGCCTCGCTCAGCGCGCAGAACCCTCGATTGCCAACCCGTAACCCGCTCGATTTTTGGCCCCTTTCGTGCCGTAGGATGTCATCGAGTCGTCAGGTTAAATTATTTCGATCTCAAACCGCATTCGATTTGTTTTTTATTTAAATATTTCTACCTTTATCCTGATTTTATAATAAAAGTCAATGCGAAATAGTGATAATTATCAATATTTCGACAATAAAGTAAATCCCTATGACGGAAAAAGAAAAACTGAAGGCCTATCTGAAAGAAAAAGGGATCAGCAAAAATAAATTCTATACCCTCACCGGATTTTCGATCGGATTTCTCGACAGCGGCCGCAGTCTCGGCGCCGACAAGGTTAAGATAATCATCAATAAATTTCCCGACCTCAGCCTCGACTGGCTCATCATGGATCAGGGCCCGATGCTGACCCCACCCTCCTCCCGCGGCGTCTCTTACGACATGGGCGGTTACCACATTCCCCGGCTCGAAGAGCCCGAACGGCCCTACGTCCTTTCGTCCCGGCTTTGCACGGCGGACGACGACCGTCGGATCCCGCTCTACGACTTCGAAGCCGCGACCGGTCTCGAGCCCCTTTTCGAAGGCCGCACCCCCGTTTCGGCCTACCTGTCGATCCCCGAACTGCCTCGCTGCGACGGCGCCGTCAAGATGCGCGGCGACTCGATGTACCCTTTGCTCAAGGCCGGCGACATGGTGGTTTACAAACAGGTTCGGGACTGCACCAACATCATTTGGGGTGAGATGTATCTGATCTCGTTCGCCTACGACGACGAGCAGTACACCACGGTGAAATACCTGAATCGGGTCGAAGGCTCTCCGGATCGTGCCCTATTGGTGAGCTATAATCCCCACCACGCCCCGATCGAGATTCCGTTATCCGCCATCCGCGCCCTGGCGATCGTGAAAGCGAGCGTCCGGTTCAACACGATGGGTTGACCGGAGTGGTAGATGGGCCGAGGCTGCCACAGTTTTATACATGCGGTTAGACCCTGCCATAGCATCCCGTAGGGATGCGCTCTAAAGTCTTTTTGGTTCTTTTTCTTCAGAAAAAGAATGGTACTATCCGGGGCAGTGATCAGCCGCGCGCGCCCGCTGAAGTAGGAAATCATTCAAACGCGTTGTTCGCGTTTGAATAAGATTTCCGCCAGCGCGCGGACAAAGAACGGGGGTAGAGGCTGTCTTGGGGTAGAGGCTGCCGCAGCAAAACGTAGTTTTGCCCGTCCACGGGACGTGGGGTCCGGCCGGCCTGAGGCCAGTCCCCTCAACCCAAACCGCGCGCTCCTTTAGGCGGGGCGTGCGAACAAAGAACAACGCGCGAAAAAACTCGATCCTGTACGAAAACTCCGTCGCCCGCCCGCGTAAAGAGGGATTTCACTCATTTTGCGATAGCAAAATTGAGATGAAATCCCAGCGGGCGACGGCAAACGCGGCGGAGCGGAAGCGGAGCCGCAGTAAGGCCGACACGGGGCAGAGAACTGGGTCTTGCTTTGGGCTGCGACTGTTCTTCAGGCGTGAAAACCGGTTACGGTTTTCCCTCCGCGCTGGGCCGAGAATGGGTCTGTGGGTTGGATTTGGCTTTTGGGCCGTGCTTTGGGCTGAGCTTCTGCGGCTCTACGAGCCGCCGGGCTTGCGGCAGGGCATCTTCGATGCCCGGGCCGGACGCCGCAGCCCGAAACCGACAGAATTGGAGCGGTGCTGGTGCCGGAATTGTTGCGACCTTTAGGTCGCCGGCCTCGGGCGCAGCGACGCATCAGCGGCGCGAGGGAGGCGCGCCGAGGGCGAACCCGGTAGCCTGAGGCGGTGAATGGGTGCTGTGCTTCTGCGGCTCTTTGAGCCGCGCAGTTCGCCGCCACCCCGCGCGGCGGGCTGCAACTCGTCGGAGCTCGTTGCACTCACCGCTGGCGGCGAACAGTAAGACTAAGAGCGAATAGTGCGATTCCGAGAGGAATCGCACTATTCGCTCTTAGGGTAGAGGCTGCCCAATCGGAGTGTCCGAAGGCGCCGGCGCGTGGAGGGGACGCGCCGAGAACGAATCCGACAGGGGCTGAGGTTGAACTTTTGTTGGGTGCAGCAGTAGCGGGCCGGAGCTTGCGCTGCTTTGGGTAGAGGCTGCCAGCAAAAGACGCTGTGCGTCCCTCCCGCTGGGGGAGGCTATTGGCCCGGGCGGTTCTGCGAACCGCAGGGATGCACTCAAAACGCAATTAGGGAAGCTCCAGCCCATTGCCCACCGCGGACACGCGTCCCCGTTTATTCCGAGAGGCAGCGTAACTGAAAACTGTAGGCGCGGCCGCCCGCGAGATTGGGATAGAGCCCTGTCACGCGAAAATCCAAGTACATGCCATTTGTGGTGCTGACCGACGACGAGCAGCTGAATCCGTAGCTGCCGACATGGCTCAGTCCGCCGTGGCCTCTTTCGCGGTAGCCCGGGGCGGTGCCGCTCGGCACTCGAAAATTGGCCGTGTCTACCCCAAACAATCGGCTTGCCTCGGCCTTCATTTAGGGTAGACCCAGTCCTTTGCCCCCCGCGGGCACGCGTCCCCGTTTATTCCGAGAGGCAGCGCAACTGAAGACCGGAGGCGCGGTGGTACGAACTGCTGGGGCCGAGGTCTTGCGTGCCGAAGCCCAAGTGCATGCCATCGGTTCTGTTACTTGAGGACGACCAACCGTTACCGATGTTACCGATGTGCCAAAAGCCCCCTTCGGCATCCCCGCGTCCGCCCGGGGCGGGGTACTCCTTCCCGTTTATTCCGAGAGGCAGCGCAACTGAAGACCGTGGCCACGGAAATCCGAGTGGCTGCTGTAAAAAAGCTGCGAGTGGAAACTCAAGGCCAGACCGCTGATCTCCTTTGTGACCGCAGAAGACCAGCTAAAGCCGTTGTTGCCCGTACTGCCTAATAAGCCTAAAATTCTATTGTAACCCGCATCGCGGTAGCCCGGGGCGGTGCCGCTCGGCACTCGAAAGAGGGCCGTGTCTACCCCAGGCAATCTACAACCGCCCATTTTGCCTATCTTTGTCCCGCGAACGAGCCCCCTCGCCACCCGAGGCCCTCGTTCGTCACTCCCCCTGATACCCCCCCGGCCGCCATGTCACGCCTCGCATACAGCTTCAAAAACGCCCGCGTCTCCGTCGCGTTCTACCTGTTGGTGCTGGCCCTCAACTTCTTCTCGCGGCGCATCTTTCTCGAAGAGCTCGGCACCCAATTCGTCGGCCTGACCTCCTCCGTGATGAGCTATATCGGCTTTCTGAACCTCGCCGACCTCGGGATCGCCACTGCCGTCGCCCAAGTGCTCTACGCCCCCCTCTACCGGCGCGACCGGACACAAATCACCGAACTCGTCTCGCTCCTCGGCTGGCTTTTTCGTCTCGTCGGCCTCGCCATCACCCTGCTCGGGCTCACCTTCGCCGCCTTTATCCCGTGGGTCTTCGCCCGCGCCGTCGCCGAAGGCATCCCCCTCGGCACCATCTACGCCGCCTACCTCACCTTCCTGGCCACCACCCTGATGAGCTACCTGCTCAACTACAAACAGAACCTCCTGATGGCCGACCAGCGGGGATACGTCGTGACCCGGATCTTCAACCTCTCGCTGCTCGCCAAAGTGCTCCTCCAGATGGCCTTGCTCCGATGGACTTCGGCCGGCTACCTCACCTGGCTCACCGTCGAACTCCTGTTCGGCCTCGTGTTCGCCGTCTGGCTCGAACTCGCCCTGCGGCGCATCTATCCGTGGCTTCGCTCCTCTCTGCGCCAGGGTCGCGCCGCCGTGCGGAAATACCGCTCCGTCTTCGCCACCACCCGCCGGATTTTCTCCCACCGCATCGCCAGCCTCGTGCTCTACCAGTCCGACGTCATCGTCCTCGGCCAGCTCATCTCCCAGTCCATGGTCTCGTACTACACCAACTACTCGATGATGATCGGCCGCCTGACCTCCTTTATCGGCGGCGCGCTCAACAACAGCTACGCCGGCGTCGGGAACCTCGTCGTCGAAGGCGACCGGTCGAAAATCAAGCTCGTCTTCTGGCAATTCAACGCCATGTACTTCTGGATCGGCGGCACCCTCTCCTTCTCATTTTACGAACTGGTCAATCCGTTCATCTCCCTGTGGCTTCCGGCCGGTCGTTACGCCCTTTTCTCTTCGCCGGTGGTGCTGATGCTCGTGGCGACCCTCTTCATCGGCCTGATCCGCCAGACCGCCCAGTATTTTCTGAACGCCTACGGCCTCTACCACGACGTATGGGCCGCCTGGACCGAGGCCGCCCTGAATCTCGTCCTTTCGTTTTGGGCCTGTTGGCGTTACGGCGTATCGGGCGTCGTGGCGGGGACGCTGCTGAGCACCGGCCTTTTCGTCCTCTTCTGGAAGCCCTACTTCCTCTACCGGCGCGGTTTCCGCGAATCCTCGCGAGAGTACTGGCTGACCCTGTTGAAATACCTCTCGATTCTCGTATTCGTCTGGTTGGTTTCGAAAACGATTCTCGTCCAGGGCTGGCTTCCGTCGGCCGACACCTGGGGCGGCTGGCTGACCCGTGCCGTGATAATCCCGTTGTTGTACGGGGTTTTGAGCGGCGTCGCGCTCTATTTTTCGTCCCGCGGGATGCGTAATTTCGTCCGGCTAATCACCGGCCTGCTGCGCGCCAAGCTCAGGCGGTAGGTGGATTTGTTGCGGCGAATGAGTTTTTCGAGATTTGGGGCGAGGTCAATAAGTAAGCGATACGCAGTATCGCTCCGTCCCGCCGGGGTCACCCGGACGCCGCCCGCGCAGGGCAGTTCCGTCCGGCTCGAAGCTCGATCCGCGCGCCACGCCTAAAGGAGCGATTCAGCTATTTCGGCGGTTAGCCGAATATAGATGAATCGCGCAGGCGCGCGAATAAAGATTTCCCGCGCGCCCCGTCTTAAGAGGAAAATCGTCAAAATGTGCCGGCACGTTTTGACAGGATTTTCCAAGGCGCGCGATCAAAACAGAAACGATTGCCCCGTTCTTTGTCCGCGCGCTGGCGGAAATCTTGTCCAAAGCGCAAGTCGCTTTGAACGATTTCCTACTCCAGCAGTCGCGCGCGGGTCGAGCTCTGTCCCGCCTCGAACTGTTCTTTTTAACTTCGCTGCGCTCGTTTTCCTCCTCGCCGCTCGGCAATTTGCAAACTATGTTTGCATTGCCCTCGCTGGCAGCGTCGGTTGTGAACAAAAAGAACCAAAAAAACTTCAGACGGATGCTGACGCATCCTCCAGCTTCCGGCGGCCCGGTTCCGTCCGGCTCAAAGAATATTATAGGAAACAAGAAAAAATTACTACCTTTGTCCCCGTTTCGGCCCTGGGCCGCGACACCGACGTGATGGGGGCGATGCTCATTGCCGGGCATCGACTGAGTAGCGTCGAAGAACAAACGATTTTCATAACCTAAAGACCATCAGAGAGATGAAAACGATCGAGATCAAAGGTGCATCCCGCACCGAATTCGGCAAAAAAGGAACCAACGCAGTGCGCCGGGCAGGGAACGTACCCTGCGTGATTTATGGCGGCGGGGACACCGTACACTTCGCCGTGCCTGCCACTGAGTTCAAACAGCTCATTTATACCCCGCATTCTTATATTATCGAATTCGACATCGACGGGAAAAAAGAAAAAGCCGTCATGCGCGAAGTTCAGTTCCATCCCGTGAGCGGCGACGTGTTGCACGTCGACTTCTTCCGCGTGGACGAAAAGAAACCCGTGGCAGTCGACCTGCCCGTGGTGCTCACCGGGAACTCCGAAGGGGTGAAACAGGGGGGTAAACTCGCTCTCAGCAAGCGCAAACTGCGCGTATCCGCTTTGGTGAAAGACCTGCCCGATACGGTTGAAGTGGACGTGACCGAACTCGGGCTCGGGAAATCGATCTTCGTCGGCGACCTGCACATCCCCGGCTTGGAGATTCTGACCCCGGCGACGACCGCGATCTGTGCCGTGCGGATGACCCGTGCAGCCCGCGGTGCTCAGGCTGCCGCCGCTGCTGCGAAGTAGTCTTTGCGATTGCCCGGCGCGTATTGCACGCGCGCGAAGCCATCGAACCATCGAGCGGTTTTCTGCCCAGGCATCTGGCCGGGCAGAAAACCGCTTTTTCGTGCTCCGCCGCGCCCCCTCCGGAGTTGCGGACAACCCCTCGAAACGCTATCTTTGCGCCATACCGAAAACGAGAACCACCTTATGAAATACCTGATTGTCGGCCTGGGCAACATCGGCTCCGAGTACGCCGACACCCGCCATAACGCCGGCTTCCTTGTCGCCGACACCCTTGCCGCACGTTCCGGCGCCCCCTTTACCTCCGACCGCTACGGTTCCGTCGCCGTCGTTCGTCACCGCGGCCAGGAGCTCATCGTGCTGAAGCCCTCGACCTACATGAACCTGAGCGGCAAAGCCGTTCGCTACTGGATGCAGCACGAGCGGATTCCGTTGGAACGCGTTTTTGTCGTCGTGGACGATATCGCCCTTCCGTTCGGTCACCTTCGTCTTCGGAAGAACGGCTCGGACGGCGGCCACAACGGGTTGAAGAGCATCGCCGAGTGCGTCGGGAGTTCGGACTACGGCCGTTTGCGGTTCGGGATCGGCGGCGACTTTGCACGAGGCCAGCAAGTAGACTACGTGCTCGGTCATTGGACGTCGGAAGAGCGTGCCGCCCTGCCGGAGCTGACCGATCGTTGTGCCGATGCGATCCTGTCGTGGGTGACCGAAGGCCCCGACCGCGCCATGAACCGCTTCAACACGAAGAAATAGCTGAGCTTTGCCCGGTTCCATTTCGTGGGGTAGCGGCTGCCGGTTTGGGGTATCTTTAGGGTAGACCCGGCCATCAAAAGACGCTGTGCGTGCCCGTTTATTCCGAGAGGCAACGCAACTGAAGACCGTGGCCAGGGTTGCTCACGCTGCTGGGATTGAGGCTCTGCGTGCCGAAGGTCAAGAACACGCCGCTAGTCCCGCTAAAGGAGGAAGACCAACTGTACCCGCCGTCGCCGACGCCTGCCAGAGCGCCTAATCGCCCATGATTGCCCGCGTCGCGGAAGCCCGGGGCGGGCCTTTCAAACCCAACCCAACCAAATCGAAGCGATAGCTCGCCCCGCAACTCCTTGGTAAAGAGAGAAAAACGCCGCTCTTCGAAAGATCCGAAGAGCGGCGTTGCCGTAAAAATAGCCCAAAGACACGAGGCCTTTGTTAAACCCTGAGAATCAATTAACCACCGGATGGTTTTCCGCCGCCGCTCCCGCCGTCGCCGCCACCTCGCCATTGTCCTCCGCCTCCATCTCGCGTTGCAGAGCCACCATCTTGATCGCCGTCGCCGCCGCTTCGTCGCCTTTGTTTCCGAGCCGTCCCCCCGCCCGGTCGATCGCCTGCTGGCGGTCGTTCGTCGTGAGCACCCCGAACGCGATCGGCATGTTCCAACTCAGCTGCATCTGCTGCACCCCGCTGGTCACCCCCTGGCAGACGAAGTCGAAATGCCTCGTATCTCCCTGAATCACACACCCCAGGACGATCACCGCATCGACATTGGTGTACTCGGCGAAGTACTGCGCCCCCATGGCCAGTTCGAACGTGCCCGGCACCCATTTGACACTGATTTTGTCGTCAGCGCAGCCCGCCGCGCGGAGCGTGGCGACCGCCCCGTTGAGCAGCGCCGAGGTAATTTCGTGGTTCCATTCGGCGACAACGATGCCGAACGACATTTCGTTGGCCGGCGGTACCGGTCGGTCGAAAACGGATAGATTTTTCAGTTCGGAAGCCATAAGCAAGATCTTCAATTGGTCAGCGAAAGTCCCCCGCCGTTCCGAAACAGAAGCAAAAGGCGTTCCACGCCGAGGGGGACGAAAGTAAAAAGGCGGGGAAAAGCGCGTGTCCTCTCCCCGCCTTCGTATGGTGAATCAGTCTCTGTCGTTGAGCTGTAATGCTCTGGATGGCAAAAAATTACAATTGCTGTTGCGCCCGCGCGATGAATTTTTCGATATCCCGTGCCGGAATACTCCGCGGATATTCGTTCCGAATCCGTTCGTAGAGCTGCAAAGCCTGCTGCGCATGCCCCGCCTGTTCGTGAATCATCCCCGCTTTCTTCAGATAGACCGGCGTCGTCGCCACATTGTCGCTGAAGTTCGCCGCCTGTTCATACAGCGCCGCCCCCTGCTCCAAGTTCCCCAGCTCGACATACGCGTCGCCCCGCAACCCCAGGTTCTGCGCCCCGATCAACTCCGCCGCCGCATTGTCTTTCGACGCGTCGTATTTTGCGAAAGCGTCGATAGCCTGCTGGAAATCACCCAGATAGAGGTGGCACATCCCGGCATAATGGTTGGCCAGATTCCCCTGCGGCGTATTCCCGTACCGTTCCGCGATCGTCTGGAATCCGTCGAACGCCGCATTCCCGTTGAGCGCCAGCGCGAACGAGTCGCGTTCGAAATAGTTCTGCGCCTCGAACATCGCCGCCGACGCCTGCTTGGCCCGCGGAGCGAGGTAGAGGTATTTGTACGAGAAATACCCCCCGACGAGGACGATAATCGCGCCGAGCGCCACCAGAAGGGTTTTCCCGTTGCGTTCGATAAAGAGTTCGAAACGTCCGAGGCTCTGTTCGATCACCTGTTCGGGATCCGGATTGACCTGTTTGTTATGATTTTCTGCCATGGTGTGGTAGTGTTCGTTGTTTACGTGATAGTTAGACCGTTCCGTGCCGCTTGTCCGAGTCGCTTCGGCGTTCGCGCGGCCTTTCGTCGAGCGCAAAAGTAACGGTTTTTCGGCGAAATCGAAAACCGGACGCCGCTTTTTTCCCGATTTAAGTGCAGGACGAAAGGCCCCAAACCTGCTGATCTTTGTTTATCTTTGCAAGGCCGTGTGCCCTGTTCCGGCGCGAAAAACGCCTCCGCGGCGGCCCCGTAAACCGGCTGTAAGGCCGCGAAAAACGCCGCGACCGCCCCTTGGCACGCCCCCTCCCGTATGCTTCGGAAAATCCTCAAACGCCTCCTCGTCGGCCTGTCATGGCTGCTGGTCGCCGCCGTCGTCCTGCCCCTCGTGGCCGGACTGCTGTTGCAGATCGGCGCCGTGCAGACCTTCGTCGTGCAGCGGCTCGCCCGGCAGCTCTCCGAACGCATCGGCACCGAACTCACCCTCAACCGCGTCGATATCGCCTTCTTCAACCGGCTGGAAGTTAGCGGACTGTGCGTCAAAGACCCCTTCCGGCCTGCCGACACCTTATTATATGTGCAGCGCGTCGAGGCCGGCATCGACGGACTCGACCTCTTCGGGGGCCGCGTGGCGCTCGGCGTCGTCTCGCTCGACGACGGCGTGCTGCACATCGCCCGCGACACCGCCGGACAGGAGACCAACCTCGGATACGTCATCCGGCGACTGCGTCCCGACCCGCCGCGCCCCGTCCGGCTGCGGCTCACCGCCCGCGAATTCAACCTCCTCGGCCTGCGCTTCACCCTGCGCGGCACTCCCGACGGCGGGCCGGGCGACGGGCGTAGCAATCAGGTAAATTTCAGTGATTTAGATATTCAGGGCCTCTATTTCCAGGCCCGCGAAATCGCCCTGCGCGACGACTCCGTCGCCCTGCGCCTCGAACACCTGAACTTCGACGAAAAGAGCGGCTTCCGGCTCCGCCATCTCAGCGCGCAGCAGATCGCCGCCGGGCCCGGCGGCATCCGGGTCGACCGCCTGCGGGCCGAGACCCCCTTGTCCGTGCTCCACCTGCGCCGCGCCGACCTCGGCTTCGACGGCGGGTGGGCCGCGCTGAACGACTTCCAGCACGCCGTGCGGATCGACCTCGAAGCCTCGCCCTCGTCCGTCTCCTACCAGACCATCGCCCGTTTTCTGCGCCGTCCGGCCGAGATCGGCGCAGCCCTCTCGTTCGACTCCCTCGCCGTGAGCGGCACCGTGGACGACCTCGCCGGTCGGCTGCGCGGCGCACGGAACGGAGCCACCCGGCTGGACGCCACGTTCGCCCTGCGAGGGCTGCCCGATGTGGCCCGGACACGGCTGCGGATCGGCATCGACCGCTTGGAGACCGACGGCGACGAGATCGGCCGCATCTACGGCGAGGCCGCCGCCGGACGGCCCCTGAAACCGGGCCTCGCCGCCCTCTTGCAGCGCGCCGGAACCATCGGATTTACAGGGAGCTTCGACGGCCTTGTGCGCGACTTCACCGCCACCGGCGAGCTCGCCACCGCCCAAGGGTTGGTGGGCGGTACCCTGCGCTTCATGCCCGGCGAGCGGGAGGGACAGACCCATTTCACCGGCCACCTCGCCACCGAAGCCTTCGGACTCGGCACGCTGCTCGGCCAGCCGCGCTTGGGGGCCGTCTCGCTCTCCGCCGGCGTCGACGTCGTGACCGACGGCGGAGAGCTCGCCCTGGCCACCGACGCTACGATCGACCGGCTCGACTTCCGGGACTACGCCTACCACGGCATCCGGATGAACGGCCGCTGGGCCGGGCGCATCTTCCAGGGGCGCATCGAATCCTCCGACCCCAACCTCGACTTCACCACCGAAGGGCGGCTCGACCTGCGCGACCCGGTGCCCGCCTACGACTTCGAGTTGGCCCTGCGCCGCGCCGACCTCGTCGCCCTCGGCTTCAACCGCCGCGACACCCTCTCGCGGCTCGCCATGCGTTGCCGGGCCCACGCCGCCGGGACGAACCTCGACGACCTGAACGGACACGCCGAAATCGACAGCCTCGCCTACGTCAACCCCCTCGACACCGTCCATGCCGGCGCCATCCGGTTCGAAGCCCGCAGCAGCGCCCGCTCGCGGCGGCTCTCCATGCGCTCCGACTTCGCCGACGCCGACCTGCGCGGAGCCGCCCAATACGAACGCTTCTTCCGCTTCTTCCGCCACTCCCTGCGGCGCTACCTGCCCTCGCTCTCGGCGCCGGATACCGTCGCCCGGGCCGTATCCCCTGCTGTTGCCGGGCCGACGGCTGCCGCCGACTCCGCAGCCGCCGGAACCGAGGGCTACTACCTCCTGAAAATCGACGTCAAACAGGCCAACAACGTCGCCGCCATCTTCGTCCCGGGATTGGAGGTGGCCGAAGGGACCTCCGTCGGCTTCCTTTTCGACCCCGCGCGCGACGAATTCAACCTCAGCGTCCGGTCGGACTACATCCTGCGGCGGAACCTCTACGTCGGCGACCTCACCGTCGAGTGCCGCAACCGCGGCGACTCCGTGTCGGTCTACGCCTTCGCCGAGCAGTTCGGTATCGGGCCGCTCGACCTGCCCCGGATGTCGGTCGTCGGCGGCGTCGGCCACAACCGCATCGCCCTCGCCACCCGGTTCGAGAATCCCGAGAACGGCAACCGCGCGCTGATCAGCACCTCCACCACCATCGGACGCTCCGCCGCGGGGCTGCCGCAGCTCGACGTCCGGTTCTATCCCACCTCCTTCCGGGTCGAAGGGCGCGAGTGGTTCGTCCAGCCCGGACACCTCCTGGTCGACTCCACGGGGATCGGCTTCCGTCGTTTCGGCGTGCGGAGCGGCGACCAGCGGCTCTCGATCGAGGGGCGCGCCTCGGCCGTCGAGAGCGACACCCTGCGCGTGCGGTTCGACCGGCTCGACCTCTCGCCCCTCACGCGGCTCGTCCAGCGACAGGGCTACCGCATCGGCGGACGCATGGACGGCCTCGCCGAGCTCGTCGCCCCCTTCGGCGCCTTGCAGTTCGGGGCCGACCTCCGGATCGACTCCTTCGCCATGAACCAGCACCGGCTCGGCACCGCCGACTTCCGCAGCCGGTGGGACGGCGAACGGCGGTGGGTGCGCTTCGCCGCCGACACCCCCGACGGGGCGACCCCGATCGCGGGCTACTACGACAGCCGCGAGCGGCGCTACCGGGTCGATTTCGACATCCCGCGGTTCGATATGGCTCTGCTGGAACCGTTGTTGCAGGGCGTGCTCGTCGATACGCGGGGTCGGGCGCGGACGAAGCTCGCCCTGACCGGCGGTCCCGAAGGGGGGCCGCTGCTGAACGGGACGATCGGCGTGGACGAATATACCGCCACGGTGGCCTATACGCGGGCGCGGTACACCCTTTCGGGGCCGGTGACCGTCACGAACAACCGCTTCGAGCTGCCTCCGTCTCCGCTCAGCGACGGCGACGGAGGCACGGGCTCCATCTCGGCCTGGTTCGACAGCCGCTATTTCCGCCAGCTCCGCTTCGGCGTGAAGGTCGATTTCCGCGACCTGCTCTGCCTGAACACCGCGCTGGCCGACAACCCGGACTTCTACGGACGGATCTACGGCACGGGGGCCTTTTCGGTCACGGGCGACGACTACCGCACGGAGATCGACGTGCGGGCCGAGACGGCGCGCAGCTCGACTTTCGTGCTGCCGCTGTCGGAGGTCTCGACCATCGCCGAGGCCGACTTCATCTCGTTCGTTGAGCCCCCGGCCCGCACGCCGGTCGACCGCGTCGAGCAGTTCCGGCGCCAGCTCCGCCGGCCGCGGCGCAGGCGCACCAAGAGCGAGCTCTCGGTCGACCTGAACCTCACGGCGCTGCCCAATACCGAGGCCCAGATCGTCCTCGACCCGAGGCTCGGCGATGTGATCCGGGGGCGCGGCAACGGCCGCTTCCGGATGCGCATCGTCCCCGCGCGCGACATCTTCACGATGGACGGCCAGTACGACATTACGGAGGGGACGTATCTCTTTACGCTCTACGGGGTGCTGGCCAACAAGTACTTCGTGATCCAGCCGGGCGGTTCGATCCAGTGGACGGGCGATCCGGCCGACCCGTTGGTGAACATCGACGCGGCCTATCGGGTTCGGACGTCGCTGAAACCGCTCCTGGGGGCCAATGCGCAGGGGAGCGGGACGGGCAGCGGGAATGTCAACGTGAGTTGCGGGATTCATCTGACGGACAGGCTGTTCGATCCGACGATCCGCCTGTCGGTGACGGCTCCGGGGGCCGATCCCGAGACCAAAAACCTGCTCCGCAACCTGCTCAATACGGAGGAGGCGACGACGATGCAGTTCGCCTACCTGATGCTCTCGAACAGCTTCATGCCGGACGACCAGACGAATGCCATCGGGACGATGAGCGGTTCGCTGGCGGGGATCGCCGGGATGGAGTTTCTCTCGAACCAGATCAGCAACCTGATTTCGGGTTCGAACTACAACATCCGTTTCGGCTACCGCCCCTCGAGCGAGCTGACGTCGGAGGAGGTGACCTTCGACGTGGGGGCGGATCTGATTGCGAACAAGCTCTCGCTGGAGGTGGGGGGCAACTACGATGTGGGACAGCGGGGGGCCTATCAGGTGACGAACAATCCGCTCTCGGTGGACGGCTACCTGACCTGGGTGCTGAACAAGTCGGGATCGCTGAAGGTCAAGGGTTTCACGCGGACGATCGACCGTTTCGACGAGTCGCAGGGGTTGCAGGACAACGGGGTCGGGGTCTACTACCGGCAGGAGTTCCAGAGTTGGAAAGACCTTCAGGAGCGTTATCGTCGTTGGCGCGCGGCAGCTCGGGAGCGCCGCGCGGCGCGTCAGGAGCGTCGTCGTCAGCGTCGCTCCGCATCGGGAACTTCCGAATCTTCGGCAGCTCCTTCTGTAGCTCCCGTGGCAGCGGACTCGACGACGCGCCGGTAGGGCGGTTTCCGCGGCCTGCAGGGAATCGGGAATTGGGCCGAGGCTGCTGTTAGTTGTTTGGGTAGAGGCTGCCATTTGCCCGCCGCGGGCACGCGGGGCCTGCCCGGCCCGAGGGCAGTACCCTCCCGTAGGACGGACGCGCGCCCCGCCAAAAGAAGCGGTTCGACTATTTCGGCGCAAGCCGAATATAGATGAATCGCGTAGGCGCGCGAAAAAAGAATTGAGCAAAGGCAGTTCAAAGCCTATCCGCGCGCGACTGCTGGAAAAGGAAATCATTCAAACGCGTGATGCGCGTTTGAATAAGATTTCCGCCAGCGCGCGGACAAAGAGTTGGGCCGAGGCGGCCAGTGGAAATGCGCGAGCATTTCCCGTCCACGGGACGTGGGGCCCGCGCGGCCCGAGCGCAGTACCCTCCTGTAGGACAGACGCGTGCCCCGCCTAAAGAAGCGATTCAACTATTTCGGCGGTGCGCCGAATATAGATGAATCGCGCAAGGCGCGCGAAAACGCGGCGGAGCGAAAGCGGAGCCGCAGTGAGGTGGACACGGGGCGGAGAACTGGGGCGAGTTTTGGGCCGTGCCTGTTCTTTGGGCGGGAAAACCGTTTTCGTTTTTCCCGCCGCGTTGGGCCGAGAGTGGGGCTGGGATTTGGGTAGTAGCTTGGGTTGAACCGTTGGCCAAGCTTAGGTTGAGAGCGAATAGCTAAGTCTCCGTGTTAACGGTCGGCCCGCAGCCCCTGGATGCGGAGGGCCGAAATACTCCGCAGGCTGTGGCCGAGGATAAATGGGCTGTGTTCTTGCGGCTCGCAGAGCCGCGCGGGCCGC
>NZ_CAQIVA010000036.1:0-17757 GCF_948810725.1 uncultured Rikenella sp. | reverse complement strand
CAATCGGGCAGACACGGCCAGAGCATCCCGCAGGGATGCGCTCTGAAGTTTTTTTTGTTCTTTTTGTTCACAAAAAGAACAGTACCCTCCCGAATAAGGTGCAAATAAACGAACAAATAAAAACAAGATATTAATGGAATTGAATTGTTTGACCGCCATATCGCCCGTAGACGGTCGTTACCGCGGGAAAGTCGAAGCACTGGGTCGTTATTTTTCCGAATACGCCCTGATCCGCTATCGCGTGCAAGTCGAGATCGAATATTTTATCGCCCTGTGCGAGCTTCCCCTGGCCCAGCTCGCCGGGTTCGACAAAGGGCAGTACGGAGCCCTGCGGCGGATTTACGAAGACTTCAGTCCGAGCGACGCCCAGCGCGTGAAAGAGATCGAGCAGACCACCAACCACGACGTGAAAGCCGTCGAATACTTCATTAAAGAGAAGATGGACACCCTGGGCCTCGGCGACGAGCGGGAATTCGTGCACTTCGGCCTGACCTCACAGGACATCAACAACACCGCTACCCCGTACAGCTTAAAGGCAGCGATGAGCGATGTCTATTATCCCGCCTTGGGCGAACTCATCGGCAAACTCTCGACCCTGGCAGACGAGTGGAGCGACGTGCCGCTGCTGGCCCACACCCATGGGCAGCCCGCCTCGCCGACCGTGCTGGGGAAAGAGATCCGCGTCTTCGTCGAACGGCTCGAAAAGCAGCGCGACATGCTCCAGACCGTGCCCTATCCCGCCAAGTTCGGAGGCGCCACCGGGAACTTCAACGCCCACTCCGTCGCCTATCCCGAAGTCGACTGGGTATCCTTCGCCAACCGCTTCGTGAACGGGACACTGGGGCTCGACCGGTCGCAGTACACCACCCAGATCGAACACTACGACAATCTCGCCGCCATTTTCGACGGCCTGAAACGCATCAACACCATCCTGATCGACCTCGCGCGCGACATGTGGACCTACATCTCGATGGAGTACTTCAAACAGCGCATCAAGGCAGGCGAAGTGGGCTCCTCGGCCATGCCCCACAAGGTCAACCCCATTGATTTCGAGAACGCCGAAGGAAATTTAGGCCTCGCGAACGCCCTTTTCGAACATTTGGCAGCAAAATTGCCGGTATCCAGATTGCAGCGCGACCTGACCGACTCCACCGTGCTGCGGAACATCGGCGTGCCCGTGGCCCATACCCTGATCGCCGTGGCCTCGCTGGTCAAAGGGCTCGGCAAGCTGATCATCAACCGCGACGCCATCGACCGCGACCTGGAAGCCAACTGGGCCGTGGTGGCCGAAGGGATCCAGACCATCCTGCGGCGCGAGAAATACCCCAATCCGTATGAAGCCTTGAAAGCGCTCACACGGACGAACAAAGGGATCACCCAGGCCGATATAACGGCCTTTATCGACGGACTCGACGTGACAGAGACCGTGAAAAACGAACTGCGGGCTTTGACCCCCCACACCTATATCGGGATTTTTGCCCGAACCAAAGCGTAGACCATTTATTTTATTCACATTTAAATCTTTACAACTATGGACAGCTACAAATGCGACGTATGCGAATGGGTTTACAACCCCGAAGAAGGCTACCCCGAAGGCGGGATCGCACCCGGCACCCCGTTCGAAGAGCTTCCCGACGATTTCGAATGCCCGATTTGCGGCGTAGGGAAAGATATGTTCAGCAAAGTCGAGAAGTAGCGCTCGACAGACCCGGTCGTCGGCCTTGCGTCCCTCGACCTCTCGGAACGACAGCGACAAAGGGAGGCCGGATCGGGCTCCCTTTTCCGCTTTTTACGGAACGGCCCGAGGGGCCCCTTTTTCGCCCCTGAAGTTTCGGTCCGAATGCTAAAATTCAGGCCGGAACGTTATATCTTTGTATATCCACCAACACGGAACACCCCATGGAAACCTTCCTGACCGTCATACTCTTCATTTTTGTAGGCTTTTGGCTGCTCGGCCTGTTCGGGCGGTGGACGCTTCGGTGGTGGCTCGCCCGGAAACAGCGCGAATTCCAGCAGCAGTTCGGAGGCGCCGACACCGCGGGCGGCGGCACAGGGCGGAACTCCGGTTCGAAAGGCTCCTTCCGCGGCTTTTACGCCAACTTCGGCAACCCCTCCGCCCGTCAGCGCCGGCGCAGGAAAGAGGGAGAGGTGACCGTCACCCGAACCGCCATGCGGAGCGAGCGGCAGGTCGCCAAGAGCGTCGGTGAATACGTCGAATACGAAGAGGTCGAGAGCACCGTCTCGACCACCACCGTCGTCACCGACCGGCAGCCCGAACCCACGGACGGATCGGCGAACTGATCCCCCGCCCTGTCACGAGCCACACACTCCTCCGAAGACTTTCATCAACAACCAAACCGCATATGCCCCATCTTCCTACCCGTTCCGGCCGACGCTGGGCCCTTCTGAGCCTCATCGCGCTGGGGACGTGGCAGACCGCGGCCGCACAGAAACAAGCGGCTGCCGACGGCAACATCGTTGCCATCTTCGGACAACAGAAAATCGAAACCACCGACGAAGGCGAAGTCTTCCACCGATTTCGCGACGGCCTGCTGCTGCCCGGCGGCGTGGGCGGCGGCACCCTCTACAACGGACAGGACATGATCGCCTGGCTCTACGCCACCGACCGCTTCCGCACCCCCGCGGCCGGCGACAGCATCGGATACGTCTATCCGACCCAGAGAGAGGCCGTCATGGCCTATCAGTCCAACGTCGAGCGCAAGACAGCGGCGAATCGGCACTCCATGGCCAATCGGCTTCCGGCATGGGTCTGGAGTCCGATCGCGGCCGACTCCACCGGCCGCTTCCGCAGCCCGCAGATGCGTTCGGCCTATCTCTATACCGCTTACGACAGCCCCGACAGCCGGATCGCCCTGCTAGAGACCACCGGCGGCACGCGGACATACATCAACGGCGAGCCGCACGAAGGGGATCACTACGACTTCGGTTATACCCTCACCCCGATTCGGCTGCGCGAGGGGCTCAATGAGTTTATTTATACCCCCGGCCGGTTCGGGCGCGTCGAATCGAAACTCGTCGTGCCGAAGAAACCGGTGATGTTCACCCGGCGCGACATGACCCTGCCCGACCTGATCGAGGGAGAGAACGAGCCGAAGTGGGCCGCCGTGCGGGTCGTGAACGCCACCGAGAAGGCATTGCAGAAGCTCTCGATCCGGGCCACCTTGTTTGCACCGGACGGCGAACAGCTGGGCCAGCCGTTGGAGTACTGCACTGACGACGTGATGCCGCTGGCGGTGCGTAAGCTGAAATTCCGCCTGCCGGCCACCGGGAAACCCTTGCGGAACGGGCCCGTCGACGCCCGGCTGGAGCTCTTGCGCGACGGCGAACAGGTCGATACGATGACCATCGCCCTGCGGCAAGTCTCGCCGACCATCCATCACGAGCGCACCTTCGTCAGCCGCATCGACGGCAGCGTGCAATATTACAGCGTGGCTCCCGCCCTGCGCACCGATCCGGGAGATACCGCGGCGCGGGCCTTCGTGCTGACCGTGCACGGCGCTTCGGTCGAGGCGCGCAACCAGGCGCGGGCTTACAAACAGAAAGCGTGGGCCAACATCGTCGCACCGACCAACCGGCGCCCCTTCGGCTTCAACTGGGAAGAGTGGGGACGGATCGACGCCCTGGAGGTGCTCGCAGAGGCCCGGCGCATCTTTAAGACCGACCCCTCGCGCATCTACCTGACCGGCCACTCGATGGGCGGCCACGGGACGTGGTACCTCGGGACGACCTATCCTTCCCTTTTCGCCGCTATCGCGCCGTGCGCAGGCTATCCCGACATCGCCGGTTACGGCAGCGGACGCGGCGATGCGGCCCACCGGCGTTCGCCCCTCTTCGAACCTTTCGAACGGGCCGCTTCCGCCGGACGGGTGATGGCCCTCTCGCGGAACCTCAAGCAGTCGGGCGTCTACGTCCATCACGGGTCGGCCGACCGCGTCGTGCCGCCGGAACAGGCGCACATCATGCGCGAAGAGCTGGGACGGTTCCACACCGACTTCTGCTACCACGAATACCCCGGCGGCGAACATTGGTTCGGCGATGCCAGCGTGGACTGGCCGCCGCTCTTCGACTTCCTGTCGCGGCATACGATTCCGGCCGACAGTCTGGTGGACGAGATCGACTTCTATACCGCCTCGCCGGGCGTCTCGTCGCGCGACTACTGGCTCACCGTCGAACAGCAGGAGAGCCCGTACCGGTTCACCCGCGTGGAGGTGCGGCGCGAGGGAGATACCGCGATTCGGGTCAGTGCGGCCGAGAACGCAGCGCTGCTGACCTTCGACCTCCCGGCGCTCGGGATGAAGACCGAGCGGACGACGCTGGTTTTCGACGCCGACGGCCAGCAGCTCTCGGTGCCGACCTCGCGCCGGGCCGTCGTGGCTTATCGCGAAGGGCAGTGGCGCGTGGCCGACAGCGTCGACCGGCGGCAGAAATATGCCGGTCGGTACGGCGGCTTCAAACAGGCCTTCGATAACCGGATGGTCTTCGTCTACTCTACGGTCGGGACGCCCGAAGAGTGCGCCGGATGGCGTGCCAAAGCGCGGTTCGATGCCGAAACCTTCTACTACCGCGGCAACGGATCGGTGGACGTCATTCCGGACTACGCATACGAGGTGGCCAAGTATCCCCACCGGAACGTCATCCTGTACGGGAATTACGACAACAACTACGTCTGGTCGCGGCTGTTGAAAAACTGTCCGATCCAGGTGCGGAACGGCGGCATCTCGATGGGCGGACGGTTGTACAAGGGGGATGACCTGGGAGCCTATTTCGTCTATCCCCATCCGGACTATCCGGACGCCTTGATCGGCGTGGTGACGGCGACGGGCGTGCCAGGGATGCGGGCGACGATGCCCAATAACTACATCTCGGGGATCACCGGATTCCCGGATCTGATGGTCTTCCGGGCCGATATGCTGAAAAACGGCCTGGCAGCGGTCGAGACGGCCGGTTTCTTCGACAACGACTGGTCGCTGAACAATAAAGATCTCGTGACGCAATAGCCTTTGCGCAGGATGGAACGCATCGCGGCGGGCGCACGCTCCGAAGGTTTCGGAAGCGTGCGCCCGCCGCAGTTGTTTCCCCTGGAGATGCCGTGCCGCTGTGTCGCAGGAAATTGCTATCTTTGGGTAAGAAATCTTTTTAAACCTGTACCTGATTATGAAATTGAGACTTCGAATCGCGACGCTGCTCGCTCTGTTTTTGGTCGCTCCGGCGACCGTATCGGCCCAGCGCGAGGCGACGCCGGTCGACACGCTGGCCCTGACGCCGCCGATGGGGTGGAACAGCTGGAATCAGTTCGAATGGGAGGTCAGCGACTCGCTGATTCGCGAGATCGCCGATGCCATGGTGGCGAACGGCATGCGCGATGCCGGATACCGGTATATTATCATCGACGACTACTGGGTCGGCGGGCGCGACACCAAGAACCGCCTTTTTCCCGATCCGGAGCGTTTCCCGCACGGGATGAAGGCGCTGGCCGACTATGTGCACGACAAGGGGCTGAAGTTGGGTATCTATTCCGACGCGGCCGAGCTGACCTGCGCGGGGGTGACGGGGAGCCTGGGCTTCGAGGAGATCGACGCGCAGACCTTTGCCGACTGGGGGATCGACTACCTGAAGTACGACTACTGCCATGCGCCGACGGATCGGACGACGGCCTTTACGCGCTACAAGAAGATGGGCGACGCACTGAAGAAGACGGGCCGTCCGATCGTCTTCGCCGTTTGCGAGTGGGGTGGCCGGAGTCCGTGGTTGTGGGCCCGGGCGGCGGGAGGCCACCTTTGGCGGACGACCTACGACTCGCGCGACGGCTGGCGGTCGGGAGACGGTTTTCTGACGGGGATTATGGATATTTTCGACACGCAGGAGGGGCTCGATCCCTATGCCGGGCCGGGGGGCTGGAACGATCCCGACCTGCTGATGGTGGGGCTCTACGGCAAGGGGAAATCGTCGTCGCCGGACGCCCGCTTCCCGGGGTGTACGGACGAGGAGTACAAGACGCATTTCGCCTTGTGGTGCATGCTGGCGGCTCCGCTGATCGTGAATAACGATCTGCGCGATATGTCGGACTTCACGCGCGGGCTGCTGACGAACCGGCACCTGATTGCGGTGGATCAGGATTCGCTGGGGCGGCAGGGATATACCTTTATGCGTTCGGGCGAGTTGCAGTATCTGCGCAAGGAGCTGAAGGACGGGGTGGCGATCTGCGTCTTCAACCGGTCGGATGCGCCGGCTTCGTTTGTGTTCGATCCGGTGCGGGACGCGGACATTCTCTATCCGGCGACGGTGACGAATGCGTGGACGGGGCGGGTATCTAAGAAGGGGATTGTACGGGGTACGCTGCCTGCGCACGGCTGCGAGGTGTATATCTACAAGCGGAAGTAGTTCTTCTGTAGAGGAGATTTTTATTCGCTCCCGGTCAGGTCTTCCTTTTGGAGGGTACCTGACCGGGAGTTTTTTGCGGTCGAACTAATCGTTGATATATCCCATTGCCGCCAACTTCTTGTCGGAAAAGGATATTTCCGAAACATACCCGTCTTTCAGGAAACAGATGCGATCGCTGATTTGGAGCACATCCCGATAGAGATGATCTGTGATGATAAATCCCTTGCCGCCGTGTCTGATTTCATCCCGAATCAACGCTTTCAACGTCGCAATATGCAACGGCATCAACTGAGAAAATGGCTCGTCCAGCAGGCAGATCGCCGATGGCGACCGAACCATCAAATACGCTTCTATCAAACGTCTCTCTCCCCCCGAGAGGTGCTTGATCCGAGCGTCTGCGCAATGGGCCAGGTCGGGAAAATCGGCCGCAAAGGAGGCCAGATCTACCTGGTAATCGGCCAAAACCCGACGCACGGATAAATGTCCCGGGACAAAATGGAATTGCGGAAGATAACGCACTGACTCCGGGTGCTCGAAGACCCTTTCGAAGGATTGCCCGTCCCATCTGACGTGCCGGAATGTTCCTCGTCGAGTTCCGTAAAGCATTTGCAAAAGAGTCGATTTCCCGCTGCCGTTCAACCCGAGCAGGGCAACCACTTCGCCTGTACGCACCTGCAAATAGGCGTGTTCTAAAATCGTCCGGTCGCCGATCTGCATCCGGGCGCTGTCTATCTCCAAAAGGTGTCCCATTCCGGCAGCAAATTAGCGGCGATCAATAACAAGACAAAGACGAAGAGGTCGCAAAATTCGTAAAAGGCCCACAGCTTCAGCTTGGACAATCCCAGATTGTAATAGTAGTAGTATTCTCGCTGTTTGAGGCGATTCACGATATAGTAAACGATTGCGGCCGTTAGGAGTTTGAAATAGAGTAAAGGAGTCAGAATGCCGCTTCCCCATCTGTAAAACAACCACCCGCAGCACACGCTGATACAGCTGCCGGTAAAATAGAATGATCGGAGGAAGGTGTAGTATATTTTCAACCGGTGGAGAAGGGGCATACGAACTGTTGTTTGAAACAGAGGTTTTTGTCCTGATGATAACTGGATCTTATCGGAGCCGCGATATCGGCATCCGGGACAGGCTCCGAGGCTTCGTGAAGACCTTCTCCCATAAAAGAAAAGACGCCCGAATCGAGCGTCTATCGTAGCCACAACAGGACTCGAACCTGTATTTAAAGTTTAGGAAACTTCCGTTCTATCCCTTGAACTATGCGGCCGTCACGCGCGGAGCCTCTCCCGCGTGCGAGAGAGGCTCGGATAGGCGTTATTTCCGCATCGTCCCTCCGTCGTACGCCCACCGCAGATAAACCGCTCCCCAGGTGAATCCCCCACCGAACGAAGCCAGGATAAGGTTATCCCCCTTCTTCAATCTGGTCTCGTAGTCCCACAGGCAGATCGGAATCGTAGCTGCCGTGGTATTCCCGTACTTGTGGATATTGACCATACACCGTTCCGCCGGCAAACCCATCCGATTCGCAGTGGCGTCGATAATTCGCTTATTGGCCTGATGCGGAACCAGATAGCGCACGTCTTCCGCAGTCAGATGGTTCCGTTCCATGATCTCGACCGCCGTATCCGCCATATGCGAAACTGCTGCCTTGAACACCGGCTGCCCCTCCTGATGCACGTAGTGCCACTTGTTATCGACCGTCTCATGCGATGCCGGATAGCATGATCCGCCCGCCTTCAGATAGAGGTGTACGGCTCCTGCCCCGTCCGAGTGCAGGCTGGCGTCGATCAACCCCAACCCTTCGGTGTTCGGCTCCAGCAACACGGCTCCTGCCCCGTCGCCGAAAATCGGACACGTCGTCCGGTCTTCGTAGTCGATGATCGCAGACATCTTGTCCGCTCCCACGACGATCACTTTCTTGTAAGTCCCCGCTTCGATAAACTTCGATGCGGTGGTCAGGGCGAAGATAAACCCGCTGCAAGCGGCCGAAAGGTCGAAACCGAAGGCTTTGGTCAACCCGGCTTTGTAGGCGATCAGGTTGGCGGTGCTCGGGAACGACATGTCCGGGGTCACGGTGGCGCAGATAATCAGGTCGATGTCTTCCGGATCGACTTGGGTCTTCTCCAAAAGGTCTCGCACGGCGCGCTCGCCCATATACGAGGTGCCTTTCCCTTCGCCTTTCAAAATGTGACGGGTCTTGATCCCGATCCGACTCATGATCCACTCGTCGGAGGTCTCTACCATCCGGCTGAGTTCTTCGTTGTCCAAAATGTATTCGGGCAAATATGCGCCGACGCCGGTGATGGCGGCTGTAATCTTCTGATTGCTGGTCTTTACCATGCTACCTCTTTTACTGCATTCTATTTCCGTGTTTATCCGGACGGAACTGCCGCTTTTTGTAAAAAGCGGCACCAAAAACTTTTATGCCAGCTACGCTACTCCTCAGGCTCCGCAGTCCTCATGTTTCGTGAGTCTGTCGGGCTGGGGTTTTCTCGGCGAGCGCGCTAAATAACGGGAAAATAACCCCAGCGCGCTACGCCGGAAAACCCCAGCCCAACCAACGGTCCGAGACTTG
The DNA here is from genome assembly GCF_948810725.1 of uncultured Rikenella sp. Lineage (NCBI taxonomy): Bacteria > Pseudomonadati > Bacteroidota > Bacteroidia > Bacteroidales > Rikenellaceae > Rikenella > uncultured Rikenella sp. The sequence continues at coordinate 8,771 of NZ_CAQIVA010000036.1, read as the reverse complement.
GGCCGCCGGCAGCTTTAGGATGCGTCAGCATCCGTCTAAAGTTTTTTTTGGTTCTTTTTGTTCACAAAAAGAACAGTACCCTCCTGACAAAAGAAGCAGGAAATAGAACGGTTAAAAAAATAAAAAGGGTTTCGAGATCAGGTATAGAATGAATCGTTATCCCTTGTGAACGTGTAAAGGGATTACCTGTCGAAAGCCTTTTTAAACTGCGATACCATGTCCGTTCGCGCCGTGCGTTCGGTCAGTCGTATCATATTTTCGATCGCCTTGGCCGACGAGCAGCCATGGCCGATAATTACCGTCGAATTGATCCCCAGAACCGGAGTTCCTCCTACGTTTTCGTAGTTGAGTCCTTCGACGAAAGGATGGGTCTCTCCTCCTCCTGCGCCCGCCCCCGTCATAATCAGGTGGAATCCTTCGAGCATCTTGATCACCGTGTTGCCTGCAAAGCCGTCGCAGACGATCACGTCCGCCACTTCGCCCGTCATCAGGTGCTTCCCTTCGACATTCCCCACGAAGCGGTAGTCTCCCGCCGCCGCGCGTTCCGCCATCAGCGGATAGGTGGCTTTGGTCAGCAGATTTCCCTTTTCCGGCTCTTCGCCGATGTTGAGCAAGGCGACTCTCGGTTCCGGAATCCCCAGCGTCTCGCGAGCGTAGATGCTGCCGATCATCCCGTATTGTGCCAGGACTTCCGGTTTGCAGTCGGCATTCAGCCCGACGTCGAGAATCAGAACATCCCCGCCCCGTGCATTTTTGCAGACGGTCGCAATAGCCGGTCGGATCACGCCTTCGATCTGTCCCACCCCCTGCATGCAGCCCACCATCATGGCGCCGGTGCTTCCCGCACTGGCGAATCCGGCGATGTCGCCGGTGCACAAGTGTTTGAATCCGACTACGATACTGGAGTCGCTCTTCTGCGTAAAGGCTTTGACCGGGTGGTCGCCCATTTCGATCGTTTCGGAGGTGTGGACGATCTCCACGCGGGGATCATCCGCCACGCCGTGCGTATCGCAAGCCCGGATAGCTTCGCGGTCGCCGAAGAGCACGAGGGTCGTGTCGGCCGACAGATGCGGCAAGGCCGCATAAGCCCCTTCCACAGTCACCTGTGGTGCGTAGTCGCCGCCCATGGCATCGAGGCCTATTCTCATAATCCGATGACGTTAGGTTTGGGGACGAAAGAGCGCGGGTACACCCGTGTCGTTAGTGGAGAGGGGCCGGTGGCTCTTTGTCCGGAATGACGGTGGCAATCGGAATTGCCGGTGTGATGGAGGTGGTGTGCGCAGCAGGGTGCCGACGAGGGTGCCAGTCTGCGCGGAACAACAAGGGGGAAGCTATTGTCCCTTAACGTCCATCGCTTTTTTGCCGCGGTAGAAGCCGCATTCCGGGCAGACGCGGTGGAACAGGATCTGTGCACCGCAGTTCGAACAGGTTGCTAAGGTCGGCGCAACGGCCTTATAGTGAGTTCTTCTCTTGTCCCGACGGGTCGATGAGACCTTGTGTTTAGGATGTGCCATTTCTCTTGATTTATTTCGTTGTTTATTTGTCTTCTTTGGGCTTCAGGTCTTTGAGGGCGGCGAAAGGATTGCCGGCGCCGTCCCGATCCGCATCCGTCCCCCCTGCCAATGCGTCGAACTCCTCTTCGGAAACGATCCGGAACCGCTTGAGCATCTCCTGGTTGCAATCTTTCAACTCCGGGTGCACCCGCTGGAACGGCAAGGAGAGCATAATGCTCTCGTAAATATATTGTCCGAGGTCCAGCGTCGCCTCTGCCGGCGAAATCCACAAGATATCCCCGTCGCTGTTATTAACCTCGCGATGTGCATCCCCGGAGTACTGTTCCCCTTCCGGAATGGTGTCGCTGACCTTGACCACCGGCTGCCCTTCGAAATGCACCGGGCATTCGAATTCGTCCAGACAACGGTCGCAGGTCAACCGCACTTCCGCGTCGATTTTCACGCGGAGTTCGATCATCGAAGCATGCTTGGTCGCCTCGACCTCCGCCATACCTCGTCCCTGCGTAATCTCCGACTCGGGCCAGCGGGCGAAGAAACGGTCGTCGATCGGGAAGGTGTAATGATACTTCTCCCCGGTCTTAAGGCCGTGAAAATCTATGCTATATCTTGCCTGTTCGGTCATCGGAAGTCTACCCGGTATCGGGCAAAGGTAATCATAAATTCGCAATCCGCAAGCGGGGGCCGCGATTTAGCGTGCTCGGGGTCACTCGCTCCGCCGGTCGGTGGCGGCGGCGATCAGCGAGAGGTCGTACAGCACGGTGGCGGCCATGGCTTCGGCGATGACCGGTACGCGCAGGGCGATGCAGGCGTCGTGGCGGCCGCGCACGACGAGGGGTTCGACGCGCTGGTCGCCGAAGTGGTAGGTTTGTTGTTCGCTGGAGATGCTGGAGGTGGGTTTCACGGCGATCCGGAAGCGGATGGGGTTGCCGTTCGTGATGCCGCCGTTGATGCCTCCGGCGTGGTTGGTGCGGGTGGTGCCGTCGGGGGCGAGGATCGGGTCGTTGTGCTGGCTGCCGCTCATCCGGGCGGCGTCGAATCCGGCGCCGAATTCGACGCCTTTCACGGCGGGAATGGCGAACAAGGCGTGGCTGAGCACGGATTCCACGGAGTCGAAGAAGGGTTCGCCCCAGCCTGCGGGGAGGCCGGTGACGGTGCCTTCCACGATGCCGCCGATGGAGTCCTGTGCGGCGATGGCGCGTTCGAGGGCGGCGTCCATCTCGGCGGGGTCTGTGCAGCCGCCGATTTCGACGAGGCGGCTCTCGATCCGGATGCCGCTGGGGGCCAGTGCTTTCTTGGCGATGGCTCCGGCGGCGACGATGCCGAGGGTGATCCGACCGGAGAAGTGGCCGCCGCCTCGGTAGTCGTTATAGCCGTGCCATTTCTGGCGGGCGACGAGGTCGGCGTGGCCGGGACGGGGCTGGGTGACAAGGTTGGCGTAGTCGCCGGAGCGGGTGTTGCTGTTTTCGAAGAGGATGGTCAGGGGGGCGCCGGTGGTATGGCCTTCGAACAGGCCGGAGACGATGCGGGGCTGGTCGGCCTCTTTGCGCGGGGTGGTTCCTTTGGCTCCGGCGCGCCGGCGGTCGAGGTCGGGTTGCAGGTCGGCTTCGCTCAGGGCGAGGCCGGCGGGTGCGCCGTCGATGACGATGCCGACGTTCTGGCCGTGCGATTCGCCGAAGATGGAGAGGCGATAGATGCGTCCGAAACTGTTCATATGCTGTCTGTTGCGTTTAACGGGTTCTGTTGCGTTCGGGGTTTCGGGTGGCTCGGGCGACGAGGTTGGCGGTTCTTCGTGGAGTGGTGCTATTTGTTCTTAATTTAAGCAATTCGCAGCCAGCGGAGGCGCAATCGAGGTTGCGAAAGTGTAATCGCCTTAGCGAGCCGAAGCCTGCGGGGCCCCAACGAGCATCGCGAGTTGCGGGCCTCCCGAGGGGAGGCGTCCGGCCCGCGCGACCCAAAGGGTCGCAGAAGCAGTGCCTTGTTCGCCGTCCCATTCTGCAGGTTCGTCCTCGGCGCGCCCCCCTCGCGCCGCTGATACGTCGCTGCGCCCGAGGCCGGCGACCTAAAGGTCGTAACAATTCCGGCACCAGCACCGACCAATTCTGTCGGGTTCGGGCTGCGCGCTCCGGGGGTGGGCCGAAGGCCCAGCGCGCAAGCCCAGCGGTTCTACGAACCGCAGAAGCACAGCATTTTCTGTCGGATTCGTCCTCGGCGCGCCCCCCGGCGCCCGCCTACGGCGTTCGCTGCGCGCCGAGAACGGCGATTCCTTTCGGAATCGCGCTACTCGCTCTTCAAGCGGTCGAAGCCTGCGGGGCCCACAGCAACGTCAGTTGCGGACCTCCGCGGCCGGAGGCTTCGGCCCGCGCGGCTCTGCGAGCCGCAACTGCACTGACTCATTCACCGCCCAAGTCTGTCGGGTTCGGGCTGCGGCGTCCGGCCCGGGCATCGAAGATGCCCCGCCGCAAGCCCGGCGGCTCTTAGAGCCGCAAGAGCTCAGCCAATGATTCAGCCCCAATCTAAGCCCCATGCTCGGCTTGGCGCGGCGGGAAAACCGATTACGGTTTTCCCGCCCGAAGAACAGGCACAGCCCAAAGCCCAGCCCAATTTTCCGCCCCGTGTTCACCTCACTGCGGCTCCGCTATCGCTCCGCCGGTGCCGCTCGGCACTCGAAAGCTAGGCGTATCTACTCCTAACCGTCGCCCGCGGCAATTCTGCCTAAGTTGGCCAAGTGCCAACCGGCAGAATATGCCCTTTAAGCGGGCGGGCGACGGATTTTGGGGCGAGATTGAATTTTCCGCGCGCCTGCGCGATTCATCTATATTCGGCTACCGCCGAAATAGCTGAATCGCTCCTTTAGGCGGCGGCGCGCGATCCGGTCATTGTCCCAGCTGGAACTGTTCTCTTTGTGAACAAAGAGAACCAGAAAAACTTTAGACGGATGCTAACGCATCCTCCAGCTGCCGACGCCCAAATCTCTGTCCGTGCGGGCCCCACTAGTAAGGTAGAGACAACCCTAACAAAACACCCTACGGGATGCGCTGGCCGCCTCTACCCTCGTTCCCGTCCACGGGACGTCTATATCCTAAGCTGTGCACGCCTCACGCCGAGTATAACGTGTCGAGGTCGTCCCAAAAGTGCGGGTAGGACTTCTCGACCGCCTCTGCATGGCTGATGGTCACCGGACGGTCGGCACGCAAGGCCGCTACGGCTGTCGCCATCGCGATCCGGTGGTCGTTGTGGCTCTCTAATCGGGCGTCGCGCACGGTCAAGGAGCCGTCCGGAGTCGAAATCCCCCGAATCGACATCGTGTCCGGTGTCGAGAGGTCGATCTCTACTCCTAACTTCCCGAACTCGGCCGCTAAGGTCGCTGCCCGGTTGCTCTCTTTGTGCGTCAGGCGGCTCGTGCCGCGCAGAATCGTCGTCCCGCTGCAACAGGCCGCCAAGGCCGCCAAGGCCGGGAAGAGATCCGGGCAATCCGTGGCGTCGAACTCGAAACTCCGCAGGGTCGCCGGGCGACCAACCGTCCAAAGATGGCCGCTCGATGCCAGTATGGCTCCGGCGCGCTCCAAGGCCGTGATGATGGCCCGATCGGCCTGCAACGAACGCGGATGGAGGTTCTCGACGATAATTCCCGCTCCGCGCGGCTCGGAGGCGATCGCGCCGCCCACCAGCAGGCACGAGGCGCCGCTCCAGTCCCCCTCGATCGAGCAGACGGTCGGACGGTACTGTTGTCCGCCCGGAATCACGAATTCCGTATAGTCCGGGGCGTGCGAAACCTCGATCCCGAAAGTCCGCAGCACCTCCAAAGTCATGGCCAGATAAGGGATGCTCCTGGGTTGTCGCACGAGCAGCCGGGTCTCGGAGGACGACAGCGGGGAGGCCATCAGCAGGCCGGTGATGAATTGCGAGCTGAGCGAGCCGTCTACCTCGACGGTTCCGCCCCGCAGCGGCCCGCTGACGGTCAGGGGCAGACAGCCGTTTGCGCCGTCGGTCACGGTGGCGCCGAGTCTCCGGAGCGGCTCGACCATCGAGGCGGCCACCGGCCGGCGGAGGATCGAGCCGTGGCCGGTGATGGTGATCGGCGTGGGGCTTTGGGCGGCGATGGGGGTGAAGAGCCGGGCCGAGAGGCCTGATTCGCCGATGTGCAGCTCGGCGGGAGACTGCCGCAGGAAGCCTCCCTCGATGTAGTAGGTGTCGCGGTTGTCGCCGTAGCGGACGGAGGCGCCCAGACGCTGGATGGCGTCCAGAGCGGCGGAGGTGTCGTTGCAGAGGCCCATCCGCCGCAGCTCGCTCCAACCGGCCGGGTGGGCCGATTCGGGTACGAGGAGGGCGGCGGCCAAGGCGCGCTGGGCGTAGCTCTTCGAGGTCGGTGAGGCGATGCGGCCGGATAACTTGCCGGGTTTTATCTCTTTGATTGTCAAGTCGCTGTGGCTTTGTTGTATGTAATGTTGCAACATTTTGTTACAATGTTGCAACATGTTGCATCATGTTGTAACATTGCATCATTATGTTGTAAAGTTACAACATAATATTGTAACAGGCGGCACGTCGAGGGTCAGGGGCGTTCGCGGCGCAGGTATTCGACGGCGGCGCGGGCGGAGGAGGCTCCGTCGACGGCGGCGGAGATGATGCCGCCGGCATAACCGGCGCCTTCGCCGACGGGAAAGAGCCCGGAGACTTGAGGGTGCATGTAGCTCTCGCGGTCGCGCGGGATCCGGACGGGGGAACTGGTGCGAGATTCGATGCCGATCACTTGGGCGTCGGGGGTGACGAAGCCGCGCATCTTCTTGTCGAATTCGCGGAAGCCGGCGCGAAGGGCCTGGCTGATGAACCGGGGCATCCATTTGTCCATGTCGCTGGCGGTGAGGCCGGGATGGTAGGAGGTGGGCAGGGTGTCGCTGCATTTCGCGCCGCGGACGAAGGCGTCGAGCCGCTGGGCGGGTGCGATCTGGGCGCCGCCGCCCTGGGCGTAGCCCATCTTTTCCAGTTGTTCCTGAAAACGGAGACCGGCGAGGGGGCCGAAGTGGGGGACGAGGTCGGCGTAGTCGTCGGGCAGGATCTGGGTGACGATGCCGGAGTTGGCGAAGATGTTGTTCCGGCCGGAGGGGGACATGCCGTTCACGACGCATTCGCCGGGGGAGGTCAGGGCGGGAACGATAAAGCCGCCGGGACACATGCAGAAGCTGTAGACGCCGCGGGTACGGGGGGAGTGGGGGCCGGTGAGGCCGGAGGGTACCTGGGCGACGAGGCTGTAGGCGGCGGGGGGAAGGGCGGGGTCGAGGGTCTTGTATTGGATGCGGTCGATGAGCTCCTGGCGGTGTTCGACGCGGAGGCCCATGGCGAAGGGTTTGGATTCGAGGTGGATCGACCGGCGGTGGAGGAGGTCGTAGATGTCGCGGGCGGAGTGGCCGGTGGCGAGGAGGGTGGCGGGGGCTTCGATGGGGGTGCCGTCGTGGGTCACGACGCCGAGGAGCCGGCTCCGGTCGGGGCTGAGGAGAAGGTCGGTGACGCGGCTGTTGAAGTGGATCCGGCCGCCGGAGTTCAGGATGGTCTGGCGGATGGCGGCGATGACGCGGGGCAGCCGGTCGGTGCCGATGTGGGGGTGGGCGTCGTAGAGGATGGATTCGTCGGCGCCGTGGTGGTGGAGGATCTCTAAGGATTTCCGGTAGTTGCCGCGTTTCTTCGACCGGGTGTAGAGTTTGCCGTCGGAGTAGGTGCCGGCGCCGCCTTCGCCGAAGGCGTAGTTGGAGTCGGGGTCGACGGGCTGGTTGCGCTGGATGGCGGCGATGTCGGCTTTCCGGGCGGAGACGTCTTTGCCGCGTTCGAGGAGGATGGGGCGGTAGCCGAGTTCGATGAGTTCCAATGCGGCGAAGAGGCCGGCGGGCCCGGCGCCGATGATCAGGGCTTGGCGGGAGGGGGGGAGGTTCGAGACGTCGCCCCATTCGAGGTGGACGGGGTCGGGACGGCCTTCCCGGTCGAGCCAGAGTTCGACGGCGAGTTGGATGCGGACGCCGCGGAGGCCGCTGGTGTGTCGCCGGGCGTCAATGGAGCGGCGCACGATGCGGCTGAAGGCGATCTCGTCGGGGTTGCGGATGCCGGCGGCCTGGCGGGCGGCGGCTTGAATGGCGGCGGGGTCTTGGGCTTGGGCGGGGCTGAGGGTGATTTCGACGGTGAGGGGCATGGGGAGGTGTTTTAAGGTTTATGGGGGCTGTTCGGCGGGTGGCTTTCGGGTAAGGGGCCGGTTATTGGGGGTAGCTTGAGGGCCGAGGGGTCTCGTATTTCGGGTAGAACCGGTTTTCGGGTGGAGGCGGCGGGCTACTTGGGTAGTTTTCGGGTAAACACGGCTTGTTGTTTGGGTAGAGCCGGTTTTCGGGTAGAGGCGGCCTTGTATTTTGGTAGAGCCTGTTTTCGGGTAAGGAGACGCTGTGCGTCCATTTATTCCGAGAGGCAACGCAACTGAAAACCGTAGGCGCGGTAGCCCGCGCTGCTGGGGTAGAGCTCCGTCACGTTGAAAACCAAGTGCATGCCATAGGTACCGCTGACCCTGGAAGACCAGCTGAACCCGTGGTTGCCGACGTTGTACAGCGCGCCCCCGCCGCCGTCGTGGTAGCCCGGGGCGGGGTACCAGGCGAGCGGGGTTCCCGCGCCAGAGGTGCTTACCTTGTAGAGGCGACCGTTGGTGGCTTTGTAGTTCCCTGCGCCGTATTTTTCACCGGGAACCCCATCCGAGTAGTATGGGAAGGTACCGGTCAAAGGCTGATCGAGGTCGGTCGCCCGCGTAAAGTCAGACCAAGGGGGCTTCGTGGGTCTGGCTATTGGCTACTTAAGTCGGGCTTCGGTGGCGCGTCCTTGGGAAATCTTGTCAAAACACGCAAGCGAGTTTTGACGATTTCCCTCCTAAGGCGGCGCGCGCGGATGGGCTTTGAACCGTCTTTTCTCACCTTTGTTCGCGCGCCTTGCGCGATTCATCTATATTCGGCTCACCGCCGAAATAGTTGAATCGCTTCTTAAGGCGTGGCGCGCGTTTGTCCTACAGGAGAGGACTGCCCTTACGCCGGGCGGGGCGCACCCTTCGGGTGTTTTATTGGCCGCCTCTACTCCAAGGCCGTCTCGGCCCAATTCCTCGCCCCGTTCTTTGTCCGCGCGCCTGGGGAAATCTTGTCAAAACGCGCCAGCGCATTTTGACGATTTCCCTCTTTAGGCGGGGCGCGCGGATGGGCTTTGAACCGTCTTTTCTCACCTTTGTTCGCGCGCCTTGCG
>NZ_CAQIVA010000035.1:0-17818 GCF_948810725.1 uncultured Rikenella sp. | reverse complement strand
GGGAAATCCAGTCAAAACGTGCCAGCACATTTTGACGATTTCCCTCTTTAGGCGGGGCGCGCGGATTTAGTTGGAGGGTACTGTACCTTTCTTGAAAGAAAGACACCCAAAGAACTTTTAGAGCGCATCCCTGCGGGATGCTCTGACCGGATCTACCCATAAAGCTACCCCAAGAAACTGGCAGCCTCGGCCCAAAACGAAAAACTGCCTCGGAACGGCACAAACTGCGTAACACTGGATAATAACACCCGCCCCACCTCCCTTCGAACCCTCGGAACAAACACGAACAAACACATGAAATATTTAGCGTTGATCCCCGCACGGTACGCATCCACCCGATTCCCCGGAAAACCGTTGGCCGATATTCATGGAAAACCCATGATCCAACGCGTCTACGAACGATGCCGGGGGGTGTTCGGCGAGCCCTGCTACGTCGCTACGGACGACTCGCGGATCGAGCGGGCCGTCGCCGCGTTCGGCGGAAAAGCCATCATGACCTCCACCGCGCACCGGTCGGGCACTGACCGGTGCGCCGAAGCGCTCGACACCGCAGAACGCCTCACCGGCGAACGGTTCGACGTCGTAGTCAACATCCAGGGCGACGAACCGTTCATCGCCGTCGAACAGCTCGAACAGATCCGCCGCTGCTTCGACGATCCCGCCACACGGATCGCCACGTTAGTCAAACCGTTCGGGCCCGACGAAGATATCCTCAACCCCAACTCGCCGAAAGTCGTCCTTTCGACTACAGGCGACGCGCTCTACTTCAGCCGCAGCCCCATCCCCTTCCTGCGCGGCGTGCCCCGCGAGGAGTGGCAGGCGCGACACACCTACCTGAAACACATCGGATTATACGCCTACCGCAGCGACGTGCTCCGGGAGATCACCCGCCTCGCCCCGTCGACGCTCGAACAGGCCGAATCGCTCGAACAACTGCGATGGATCGAAAACGGCTACCCGATCCGCACGGCGGTGACACACGCCGAAACCCACGCCATCGATACGCCGGAAGACCTGCAACGGGTGCTCGATCTCTTTCCGACGGAAGACACGAAATAAACCGAAAACCAATGGTTAGCATCGAATTAATTACGGTGGGCGACGAGCTGCTCATCGGACAGGTGGTCGACACCAACTCGGCCTGGATCGGTCGCGAACTCGGCAACATCGGGGCGCAGGTCGACCGGATCGTCTCGGTGCACGACACGGCGGAAGAGATTGCGGGAGCTGTCCGAACGGCTCTGGAACGGGCCGACGCGGTTATCCTGACGGGCGGACTCGGGCCCACGCGGGACGATATCACGAAACGGACGCTGGCCGGGCTGTTTTCGGCGGGAAAGATGGTGCGGGACGAGGCGGTTTTCGAACAGGTGCGCCGGATGACGACCGAACGGGGCATGGCGTTCAACGCGCTGAATCAGGCCCAGGCCGATGTGCCGGAAGGATGCACGGTACTGCCCAACCGGCTGGGGACGGCTCCCGGGATGCTCTTCGAACGGGAGGGCGCAGGAGGAGGGCAGAAACTCGTCGTCTCGCTGCCGGGGGTGCCGTTCGAGATGAAAGCGTTGGTCGAAGAGCAGGTGATTCCGCAGATTCGCAGGCACTTCGCGTTGAGGGCGGTGGTACACCGCACGATGATGACTTTCGGACTGGCGGAGTCGGCGCTGGCGACGACCATCGCGCCGTGGGAAGAGGCGTTGCCGGAGTGGCTCCATCTGGCTTACCTGCCCAATCCGAGGGGGATTCGGCTGCGGTTGTCGGCCTATGATGTCGAACCGCAAACGGCACGGGAGGAGATCGAGGCGCGATTCCGGAGGCTCGAAGGGTGTATCGCGCCGTATCTGTTAGGGTATGAACCGGCTTCGGTGGAGTCGGCGGTGGCGAAGCTGCTGGCGGAACGGGGGGCGACGCTGGCGGTGGCGGAGTCGTGCACGGGAGGAGCCATATCGGCCCGGATCACGGCTCTGGCGGGGGCGTCGGAGTACTATCTCGGGGGGGTGACTTCGTATAGCAATGCGGCGAAAACGGCGATGCTGGGGGTCTCGGCGGCCGACATCGAACGGCATGGGGCGGTGAGCGAGACGGTGGCGCGCCAGATGGCGGAGGGAGCTTTGCGGCGGTTCGGAGCGGATTTTGCCGTCTCGACGACGGGGGTGGCGGGGCCGGGAGGCGGAACGCTGGAAAAACCGGTGGGCACGGTCTGGATGGGGTTGGCATGGCGGGAGCCGGCTGCGGATTCCGAACCGCAGGTGCAGAGTTTCGCCCGGTTGATGCGGTTCGGTGAGTTGCGCGAACAGAACATCGAACGGGCGGCGACGCATGCGCTGAACATGCTGCGTCTCCACTTGCTGGGCTTCCCGGAGGCGTTCCAACAGACGGGGATGCTGTAACGAAGCCGGGTGGCGTGCGGGCAGAGGGTTGGGCTGAGCTGCCGTGCGTTACTTGGGGTAGAGGCGGCCAGCAAAACGCCCGGCGGACGCCCTCGCGCCACGGCGGGCGGCCTTTATTATTTCAAGTAACTGCGCGTGGCATAGGGTTGGGCCGTCGGTAGCTTGAGGATACGTCAGCATCCGTCTAAAGTTTTTCTGGTTCTCTTTGTTCACAAAGAGAACAGTTTGAGGTGGGACAAAGCTCGATTCGCGCGCGACTGCTGGAGAAGGAAATCATTCAAACGCGTTGTTCGCGTTTGAATAAGATTTCCGCCAGCGCGCGGACAGAGAACGGAGGTAGAGGCGGCCAGTGGAAATGCGTGAGCATTTCCCGTCCACGGGACGTGGGGCCCGCGCGGCCCGAGCGCAGTACCCTCCTGTAGCCAAAGCCGCGCGCCCCGCATAAAGAAGCGATTCAGCTATTTCGGTGGTGAGCCGAAATAGTTGAATCGCGCAGGCGCGCGAAAAAACTCGACCCTCTCGCGTAAAATCCGTCGCCCGCCCGCGTAAAGAGGGATTTCGCTCATTTTGCGACAGCAAAATCGAGATGAAATCCCAGCGGGCGACGGTAAACGCGGCGGAGCGACAGCGGAGCCGCAGTGAGGCTGACACGGGGCGAAGAGTTGGGCTTTGCTTTGGGCTGCGACTGTTCTTCAGGCTCGAAAACCGTAGTCGGTTTTCGAGCCGCGCTGGGCTGAGCATGAGGCTTGGCTTTGGCGGTGGAGTGGGCTGAGCTGTTTGCCGGGCTTTGGGGGAGAGCGAACAGCTAATTTCCCGTGGTAACGGTCGGCCCGCAGCCCCCGGATGCGGAGGGGACGCACAGCGTCTTTTACTGGCCGCCTCGGCCTTAATATTCGTTCTCCGCTGGCGGCGGCCGAAAACAAATGGGCTGTGCTTTTGCGGTTCGTAGAACCGCCGGGCCTGCGCGCTGGGCCTTCGGCCCACCCCAGGAGCGCGCAGCCCGAACCCGATAGAATTGGAGAGGTGAATGGGTGCTGTACTCTTACAACCCTTTGGATCGAGAGCGAGTAGCTAAGTTCCTGTGGCAATGGTCGGCCCGCAGGGTCGCGCGGGCCAAAGCCTCCCGCAGCGGAGGCCCGCAACTGACGTTGCAGTGGGCCCCGCAGGCTTCGACCCGCTTGAACTGAGAGCGAATAGTGCGATTCCTCACGGAATCGCCGTCCTCGGCGAGGGCGACGTATTAGCGGCGCGTGGGGGCGCGCCGAGGACGAACCTCATAGCAAATAGGCCGTGCTCTTGCGACCCTTTAGGGTCGCGCGGGCCAAAGCCTCTCGCCGCGGAGGGATGCACAGCGTCTTTTGCTGCCAGTCTCTATCCTAAGCAACTCAGGCTTCAATCGCTTGAACTGAGAGCGAGTAGCGCGGTTCTCCGAACCGCCGGCCTGTTCGCTCAGCGGCGAAGCCGCTCGGGGGAGTGGGCGACAGGCCGAACACGACAGGAAAAGGCTGAGTTTCTGCGACTCGTAGAACCGCCGAATACCCCAGAACCCCGCTTCAGAGCCCTACAACCGCTCCGAAGCCCCGAAATACAACCGACCTCAAATCATATCATTCAAAAACCGATGCGAAAAATACTCCTATTTTCCCTATTCCTCGTAGTCGGGCTCACCGCCTCGCAGGTACTGCCCAACCTCCTCTCCGACAGCGGGTACGGCACATTCAAACAGACCGCCGATCTGATGCTCTACATCTGCCTCGCCTTCATCATGATCAACGTCGGGAGGGAGTTCGAGGTCGAGAAATCACGCTGGCGGAGCTACGTGAGCGACTACTTCATCGCGATGGCCACCGCAGCGTTGCCGTGGCTCCTGGTTGCCGTCTACTACGTCTTCGTGCTGCTGCCCGAGAGCTATTACGGAGACTGGGGCGCGTGGAAAGAGAGCCTGCTGCTCAGCCGGTTCGCCGCACCGACATCGGCCGGAATCCTCTTTACGATGCTCGCCGCCATCGGGCTCCAGAGCAGTTGGATCTACCGGAAAATCCAGGTGCTGGCCATCTTCGACGACCTGGACACCATCCTGCTGATGATTCCTCTGCAAATCATGATGGTCGGATTCCGACTGGAAGTAATCGTGATACTGGCGGTCGTCACCGTCCTGCTGGGTTTCGGATGGAAGTTTCTGGCCCGGTTCCGAATCGGACAACGCTGGTGGGCCATTCTGCTCTATGCCGTGGGGGTGATCTTCGTGACGTGGCTCGTGAACCGGCTCTTCCACATCCATATCGAAGTCTTGCTGCCGGCGTTCGTCTTAGGGATGGTGATGCGTCACCGGCACATCGACTCCCGCGTCGAACGCAATGTATCGACAGGTATCTCACTCCTATTCATGCTGTTAGTCGGACTGAGCATGCCGTATTTCGTGGGCGGCGGGGCGATGAGCGGTTTTTCGGCCTCGTCGGCGGCCGAGGGGGGCGAGCCTTCGATCCTCGGGATGCAGCCGATGATCTCGTGGGGGGCGATTGCGGTGCATGTGGTGGTGGTTTCGCTGCTGTCGAACGCGGGTAAGTTGGTGCCGTTGTTTTTCTACCGCGACCGGATGCTGGAGGAGCGGCTGGCGCTGTCGGTGGGGATGTTCACGCGGGGTGAGGTGGGAGCCGGGATTATCTTCATCGCGCTGGGGTACCGGATCGGCGGCCCTGCTTTGGTGATTTCGGTGCTGACGCTGGTGCTGAACCTGGTACTGACGGGCGGTTTCGTGGTGTGGGTAAAGAGGCTGGCGATGCGGGCCTACGGGGAGCAGCAGACGGCGTAATATATAGAAAGGGGGTGCTCATCGAGCACCCCCTTTTATTATCACTTCCTATCTCCGCTCGTAAACCCGCAGCCCCACGGCTGGAAGCTCGTCCGCCAATTGCGCCTCCGGAGGCAGCAGCGGCGCAGCCACTCCCCCGCTCCACCGCACCGCCTCGACCGGGTAGAGCTCACGCACCGACAAACCCGACGTGAAGATCCGCGCCTCGTCCCACAACCCCGCACCGATGAACGACTCCAACACCCGACGTCCCCCCTCCACGATCAGCGACTGCACCCGATACGGCACTCCGGCCAGCACACGCAACACATCGGCCAGCGTCTCGAATCCCTCGACCGCCACCTCCGACCGACCGGCGAAGCGCGCCCGCGCCTCGGCACACCGCTCCGGCGAGGTGAACAGCACCGTCCGCGCCGCGCCGTCGCTGAACAGATGCAGCCCCTCGGGTAACGACAGCCGACGGTCGAGCACCACCCGCAGCGGATTCCGCCCCTCCCACGCCCGCACCGTCAGCGACGGATCGTCCAGTCGCGCCGTCTCCGTCCCAACGAGGATGGCATCCTCCTCGGCCCGCCAGCGGTGCACCAGCACCCGCGCCGCAGGGCCCGTCATCCACGCCGCCGGAACCTCCCGACCCGGCCGGACGGCATCCAGATAACCGTCCGAAGTCTGCGCCCACTTCAGTATCACATAAGGCCGCCCGCAGTTCTGGGCCGTGAAAAACCGGCGGTTGAGGTGCAGACACTCGGCCTCCAGCACCCCTACCCTCACCTCGACGCCCGCCTCGCGCAGCCGAGCCACGCCCCGACCGCTCACCTCGCAATACGAATCGATGCACCCCACCACGACCCGCGGAATGCGCTTTTCTATAATCAGTTCGGCGCACGGCGGCGTCCGGCCCCAGTGGCTGCAAGGCTCCAGCGAGACGTACAACGTGCTCTCCGGCAACCGATCGCCGTATCCCCGGGCCTCGGCATCGGCCACGGCGTTCACCTCGGCATGGGCCTCGCCGCACCGACGGTGCCACCCTTCGCCGATGATCCGCCCGTCGTGCACAATCACGCAGCCCACCATCGGATTGGGCGACGCACTCCTCGCTCCCAGAGCCGCCAGCTCCAGGCAACGACACATATATCTTTCTTCGGTCATGGAACAAAATTAGTTATCTTTGCTCAACAATGACGTTTCGGGAGACATATAATCGCTCCGTGAAGCGGCTCGAACCGCTGTACGGCCCCGACGAGGCCCGGGCCGTCGCCGACCGGCTGGCGGCCGAAAAGTACGGGTTCGACCGGCTGGCACGGGTGCTGGAAGGTGAGGCGACGTTCCTGCGGGGCGACGAGTGGGAGGCAGATCTGAGGCGGCTGGAGCGGTGGGAGCCGGTGCAGTATGTCACGGGGCGGGAGGAGTTCTACGGCCGCTCGTTCGAGGTGACGCCCGACACGCTGATCCCGCGGGGCGAGACGGAGCAGCTGGTGCGGACGATTCTGGACGGATCGCCCCGGCGGCGGGTGCTGGACATCGGGACGGGGAGCGGGGCGATCGCCGTCACGCTGGCGGCAGAATGGGGGGCGGAGACCTGTGTCGAGGCGTGGGACATCTCGGAGGGGGCGCTGCGGGTGGCGGCTCGGAATGCGGAGGCCGTTGGTGTGGGAGGGCGTGTGCGGTTCGTACGGCGGGATGTGTTGAACGGCATGCCACCGGTGCCGGAAGCGGAAAAATTCGACCTGGTGGTGAGCAATCCGCCCTATGTGCTCGATTCGGAGCGGGCTGAGATGCGGGCCAACGTGGTGTGCTATGAACCGGAGGGGGCCTTATACGTACCGGACGACGACCCGCTGCGCTTCTACCGGGCGATCGCGCGGCTGCCGCTCCTGAAACCGGGGGGCGAGCTCTGGTTCGAGATCAACGAACGGTTCGGCCTTCAGACGCGGGAGCTGTTGCAGGGGCTGGGCTATGCCGATGTGCGGGTGATGCGCGATCTGCACGGGCGCGATCGGTTCGTGCGGGGAACTTATGCCGGAAAATAAGTCACATACAAGCAATATATGGTCTACTACGGCGACGAAGAGTTCGGCTACGACCGCCACCCGAGGCGGCGGAGGCTCGAAAACATCGACTTCTCGAAACCGGCCAAAACGCCGGAACGCGCCCTGGAGTCGCTGATGCTCAGCTGCGCGAAGAGCGAACGGTGTATCAGCGACATCCGGCGGTCGCTCTTCCGGTGGCGAATGAACAAGGAGGACTACGACCCGATCATCGAACGACTCGTCCGCGAGAAGTTCGTGGACGAGGAGCGCTATGCCCGGGCCTATGTGCGCGACAAGATGAGCTGCGCCAACTGGGGCCGACGGCGGATCGAGCTGGGGCTGAGAGCCAAAGGGATTCCGAAGGAGATCATCGCCGAGGCGCTGCAGCAGATCGAACCGGAGCGCCAGACGGAGAAGCTGGAGCTGATCCTCTACCGCCGGCTGCTGCGCGAGCGCGATCGGGCGAAGAGCGCTTACGACCTCCGGACGCGGCTCTTCCGGTGGGCCATGGGGCGGGGATACGACTACGCCGAGATTCAACGGATGCTGGAACGAATACTGGCCCCGGACTACGATCCGGGCGAAGACTTCACACGATGGTAATCGACTGGAAACGACTGTTTTTCATGGCCGCGACGACCGTTTGGGGCGTCGCGCAGGCCGCCGGAGCCGCACAGGGAAAGGCGGTTTACGGGGCGGAGTACTACCGTTCGCCGGTGGGATTCGCGATTCAGCTGGCGGGGAACGTGGGCGAAATTCGCTCGGGACATTTCCATACGGGGCTCGACATCCGGGCTTTGCAGGGGCCGGGCAGTCCGGTCTATGCCGCGGCGGACGGCTTCGTCTCGCGCGTGGGGGTCTCGCCGACGGGCTACGGACACGTGCTCTACATCACCCATCCGAACGGCGAGACGTCGGTCTACGGACACCTGGAGAGCTTCGAACCGCGCATCGCGCGGTGGGTGCGGAGCCAGCAGTATGCCAAGCGGTCGTTCCGCGTAGACCTCTATCCGGCGAGCGGACAGTTCCCGGTGAAACAGGGCGAACGGATCGCGGCGCTGGGCAACACGGGTTCGTCGGGCGGGCCGCACCTCCATTTCGAGATTCGCGACGCCTACGGACGGCCGCGGAACCTGATCGCCGAGGGGGTCTTCAGCGTGCCCGACCGGATTCCGCCGACGGTGAGCCGGGTGCTGCTCTACGAGATCGACTCGGTGGCGGGAGCTCCTCGTCGGCGGCTGCGGCAGGCGGTGGCGGTGCGGACGCTGCCGGACGGGACGACGCAGCCGGAGGACTCGGTGCTGACGCTCCACGGGCCGGGGTACTTGGCTTACGAGGTGATCGACTACAAGGACGGACGGTCGAATACGATGGGGGTCTACAGCCTGCGGCAGGCGGTGGACGGGGGACGGCACTTCAGCTTCCGGCTCGACCGGATCGACTTCGCGACCACCGGCTATGTGGCCGCTTTCGTCGACTATCCGGAGAACCGCTGTGCGCGACGGACGTCGGTGCTGCGGGCGTACGTCTCGCCCAATAACCGGCTGGCGAACTACGGGCCGGAGCGGCGGCTGGGCGACGGGACGATCCGGGTGGCCGATTCGGCGGGACGGCGGGTCGAAACGGTGATCCGCGACGACGCGGGGAATACGACGACCCTGAGGTTCACCATTGTGCGGGGCGAGCCGATGCCGGCGGCCGAGGAGCCGCAGGGGCGGGGGGTGATGTGGTGGAGCGGCGCGCAATTCCGGCTGCCGGGAGCGACGGTCGACATCCCGGGGCGGGCGCTGTACGAGTCGATGGTGCTGGAGGCGGCGCAGGATACGGTGGCGGGGCGACCGGTGGTACGGATCGGGTCGGAGGATGTGCCGCTGCAACGGGCGGCGACGATCTCGCTGGCGGCGGACAGCGTGCCGGCTTCGCTGCGGAGCAAGCTGGTGGTGGTATCGGTCGACGACCGGGGCCGGCTCTCGAACGTGGGCGGAGGATGGGAGGCGGAGACGCGGCGGGTGGTGGCGCGGAGCAAGCGGCTGGGGTGTTTCGCCGTAGCGACGGACACCCTGGCGCCGGTGGTGACGGGAATTTACGCGTCGGAGGGCCGGATTCCGGCGGGCGAGACGGTGCGGTGGCGGGCGACGGACGACCTGTCGGGCATCGTGCGCTACTCGCTGACGGTGGACGGGCGGTGGGAGCTGCTGGCGTGGGATCCGAAGAGCCGCACGCTAGAGTACGTGCCGCAGCGGGCGGCGGCGGGGGCGGAGACGCGGCACCGGCTGGTGCTGACGGTGGGCGATGCGAAGGGAAATGTCAAAACATGGAAAGGGACATACATATGGTAAATCCGAAGATCGAAGTATGCGCCAATTCGGCGGCGAGCTGCGTGGCGGCGGAGCAGGGAGGGGCCGTGCGGGTGGAGCTCTGCGCGGGGATTCCGGAGGGGGGGACGACGCCGAGCTACGGCGAGATGGTGACGGCCCGGCGGGCGATCGGAATTCAACTGAACGTGATTATCCGGCCGCGGGGGGGCGATTTTCTCTACACGCCGGCGGAGATACAGACGATGCTCCTCGACATCGAGGCGGCCAAGGCGGCGGGGGCGGACGGAGTGGTCTTCGGCTGCCTGCGGGCGGACGGGACGATCGACGTGGAACGGAACGCGGAGCTGATGGCGGCGGCGGGAGGCCTCTCGACCACGTTCCACCGGGCTTTCGACGTCTGCCGCGACCCGTTCGAGGCGCTGGAGGAGATCATCGCGCTGGGGTTCGACCGGATTCTGACCTCGGGACAGGAGGCCAGCGCGCCGGCGGGCTCGGCATTGATTGCCGAGCTGGTGCGCCGGGCGCAGGGGCGGATTATTATTATGCCGGGTTGCGGGGTGAACGAATCGAATGTGGCGGATTTGGCGCGGGCGACGGGTGCCGTAGAGTTCCACATGTCGGCGCGGCGGCGGATCGAGGGGGGGATGGCGTATCGGAACGAGCGGGTCTCGATGGGCGGGACGGTGACGGTCGAGGAGTTTGCGCGGGATATCACGGATCCGGAGCGGGTGGCCCGGTCGATCGAGGCGTTGCGGCATGTATGACCTGATCGTCATAGGCGGCGGGCCGGCGGGCCTGACGGCTGCGGGACAGGCGGCGGCATATCTTGGCGGGCAGGGGCGTGTGCTGCTGCTCGAAAAGATGGAAAAACCGGCCCGCAAGCTGCGGATTACGGGCAAAGGACGGTGCAACGTGACGAACGACCGGCCGCGGGAGGAGTTCCTCGCGAAGATACGGCAGGGGGCGGACTTTTTCCGTCCGGCGTTCGAGGCGTTCGACAACCGGACGGCTATCCGCTGGTTCGAATCGGAAATGGGGGTGCCGCTCGCACACGAGCGGGGCGGACGGATTTTTCCGGCTTCGGGACGGGCGTGGGACGTGGCGGAGGCGTTGGCGGCGTGGGCCGTTTCATCGGGGGCGGAAATTCGGTGCCACGCGGCGGTCGGGGAGCTGACGATAGCGGACAACCAAATTCAGGGGGTGATGCTGGAGTCGGGAGAGCGGCTCGAAGCGCGGGCGGTAGTGCTGGCGACGGGCGGGGTGAGCTATCCGACGACGGGCTCGACGGGCGACGGACACGAGATGGCGGACGCAGCGGGGCACTGCATCGAGCCGCTGAGGCCGGCTTTAGTGCCGTTGGAGGTGGCGGTTCCGGGAGGACTGAAGGGGCTGATGCTGAAGAACGTAGAACTATCTTTGCTGGTGGACGGCGCGGTGGCGGAGCGGCGGTTCGGCGAGATGGAGTTCACGGCGGAGGGGATCGCGGGCGGGGCGATCGTCCTGCAAGTGAGTCGGACGGCGGTGGACGCGCTGATCGACGGGCGGCGGGTGGAGCTCTCGGTGGACTTGAAACCGGCACTTTCGGCGGAAAAGCTGCGGAACCGCATCGGGCGGGAGATCGAGGTGCTGGGCGGGGATACGCCGATTAAAATCTTATTACAGAAGCTATTACCTACACAGCTACGGTCGGTTATCGCACGGGCGGCGGGGCTTTCGCTGTCGGTACCGGCGGGCGAGCTGACGGAGCGGGAGAGGGAGCGGTTGGCGACGATATTGAAAGGGTGGCGGTTTGCGGTGCGGGACTATCGGCCGTTCACCGAGGCGATCGTGACGGCGGGCGGGGTCGATCTGGCGGAGGTCGACCCGCTGACGTTGGCTTCGCGACGGGTCAGGGGGCTCTACTTCGCGGGTGAACTGCTTGACATCGATGCGGATACGGGCGGATACAACATCCAGATCGCCCTCTCGACGGGCTGTCGGGCGGGACGGGCGGCAGTGGCACAAATAAATCGCAAATGACACGGTATCAACTTTATACACGACTGCGACACGCGCTCACGGCGCGGCATTGGCGGGGACACGGCATCCACTCGCCGATGATGTACCGTTTCGTGCGCGAGGTGGTTCTTCCGCAGCGGCGAAGGCGGTTGCCGGAGGTCATTGCGATTCGATATGGGGCTGAAAATGTGAAAATTGTGCGTTCGGTAGCGGAACTGACCGACGGGGAGGGATCAAAGCGGGTGGTCTGTCTACTCGAACCGTTCCGCACGGCGCAGGAACGGCGCGATTTCGATCGCTGGTTCGCCGAAACTCATGTCGTGGCAGCTCATTTACAGGGACTTCTGGTTCTCTTTTTCGACCCGAAGCTCCAAAAACAGTTCTTCCGCATTCGAAACTAACCTTAACTCTCTTACAACCAACCATTATGGAGAATCGAGAGCCGATCATCCTGATCGACGACATACACAAGACTTACGAGGTGGGCGACCAGCTGGTGAACGCGCTGGACGGGGTCGATCTGACGATCTACCGCAATGATTACGTGGCGATTATGGGCCCGTCGGGGTCGGGAAAATCGACGCTGATGAACATGCTGGGGTGTCTGGACACGCCGACTTCGGGCCGCTATGTGCTGAACGGAACGGATGTGAGCGACATGGACGAGGATGAGCTGGCCGAGGTGCGCAACAAGGAGATCGGTTTCGTGTTCCAGACGTTCAACCTCCTGCCGCGCTACACGGCGGTGGAAAACGTGGCGGTGCCGCTGATCTATGCGGGGGTCTCGAAGTCGCGACGGCTGAGGCGGGCCGAAAAGGCGCTGTGCAGCGTGGGGCTCGAAAACCGTATGGAGCACCGGCCGAACGAAATGAGCGGGGGACAGCGGCAGCGGGTGGCGGTGGCGCGGGCGCTGGTCAACGATCCGTCGATCATCCTGGCGGACGAACCGACGGGAAATCTCGACACGAAGACGTCGATCGACATCATGCACCTCTTCGAACGGATCTACCGGGAGGGGAACACGGTGATCGTGGTGACGCACGAGGAGGATATCGCACGTCATGCGCGGCGCATTGTCCGGCTGCGGGACGGCCGGATCGAGTCGGACGAATACAATCCGAATCCGACGCTTCAGGCGGGCGTACGCTCCGAATCTGTTTAGGGTAGTCGGCGGTCTGTTTTTCTCGGGGCGAGCTTACCCCGCCCCGGGCTTCCGCAACGGTACTTCGGGCGTACTGAGCGGTAGCGGCCGATACGGCTACAGCTACTCGTCGTCGGTAGCCGGCACCAATAGTTTGGACTTGGACTTTCACACGACGGCACTCCACCCCAGCTATGTAGTGCACCATGCCGACGGTCTTCAGTTGCGTTGCCTCTCGGAATAAACGGGCACGCGTGCCCGCAGTGGGGCAATGGGCTGGAACTACCCTAACTGGCTTGACTTTGGCGGGCGGGGTCAGGACTACCTGATTTGTACTCTTGCGGTTCGAAGAACCGCGCGGGCCGGAGCTATCCCAGGCGTAGGCCTGCAACTTCGCGGGGCTCGTTTCCGGCTACGCTGGCTCCGACCCGTTTTGGTAATGCCCTACTCTTTCAGAGTTAGGCTGCGCGCTCCGGGGTGGGCCGAAGGCCCAACGCGCAGGCCCGGCGACCATAAAGGGTCGCGACAGTTTCGCCCAAACCACCGCCCACTCCACAGACCAAATCTCTCGGAGCTCGTCCTTGCGTGCTATTTCGTTCTTAACCTAAGTTCGCCGCCAGCGGTGAGTGCAACGAGCCCCGACGAGTTGCAGCCCGCCGCTCGGGGTGGCGGCGAACTGCGCGACCCTTCGAGTCGCAGTAGCAACGCCTTTTCTGTCAAGTTCAGCCTTGTCGCCCGCGCGGGTCGAAGCCTACGGGGCCCACAGCAACGTCAGTTGCGGGCCTCCGCGGCGGGAGGCTTCGGCCCGCGCGACCCTAAAGGTCGCACAAGCACAGCCCAAAACCCGGCCAAAAGCACCGCCCAACCCACAGCCCCATGCTCGGCCCGGCACGGTTCGAAAACCGGCTACGGTTTTCGAACCCGAAGAACAGCACGGCCCAAAGCACAGCCCAGTTCTCCGTCCCGTGTACGCCTCACTGCGGCTCCGCTGTCGCTCCGCCGCTCTTCGTCTACGCGCCTGGGGAAATCTTGTCAAAACGTGCCTGCACATTTTTTGACGATTTCCTTCCTAAGGCGTGGTGCGCGAGCAACTGAAAAGTAATAACGGCCACGCGCCATGACGCGAACGCGTCGGCCAAGCGGGCCCCACGTCCCGTGGACGGGAAATGCTTACGCATTTCAACTACCAGCCTCTACCCTGTTCTCTATCAGCGCGCCTGCGCGATTCATTCTATTTCGGCTCACTGCCGAAATCGCTGAATCGCTTCTTTAAGCGTGGCGCGCGATGTAATAAAAGGCCGCCCGCAGTGGCGCGAACGCGTCTGCCGGGCAGGTGCGCCCACAGGGCGTTTTACTGCCAGCCTCTACCCCCGTTCTTTGTCCGCGCGCTGGCGGAAATCTTATTCAAACGCGCACCACGCGTTTGAATGATTTCCTTTTCCAGCAGTCGCGCGCGGTCGAGCTTTGTCCCGTCTGAAACTGCCCTGCGCGGGCGGCGGCCGGGTGACCCCGGCGGGACGGAGCGATACTGCGTATCGCTTAATCAGCTCAGCCCAATTTTTTATTCGCGCGCCTTGCGCGATTCACTCTATTTCGGCTCACCGCCGAAATAGTTGAATCGCTCCTTTAGGTGGGGCGCGCGATTAGTTTGAGGGGACTGTTCTTTTTCTTCAGAAAAAGAACCAAAAAGACTTTAGAGCGCATCCCTACGGGATGCGCTGGCGGGGTCTACCCTAAAGCCATCGCAACAGCCTCGACCCAAAAACCGACATCGCACTCGCCGTGGCACGAACGCGTGGGTCTAGTACCCCAAGCTCTTCCTGAAACGACAAAACCGGATATTGCCGCATGAAACTACATGCTGCAATACCCGGTTTCTTATTCAACTGTTTGGGGAATAAAGGGATACAAAGGCCCCTGTTACCCTCCAAAAACTACTTCTGTACCATGTCCGACGGATCGCGCATCACCATGCTCTTGGCAATCCGCAACTTCACACCGTTGTCTACTTCCACCAGCACGCTGTCTTCGTTCACCTCTTTCACCGTGCCGTAGATCCCGCCTGCGGTTACCACTTTCGTTCCGTTTTCCAACGAGTTGCGGAATTTGTTCAGCTCTTTCTGCCGTTTCTGCTGCGGACGGATCATGAAGAAGTACATCACGGCGAAAAGCAGAATCATCATGATCAGAAACGAGTAGTTTCCGCCGCCTTCTCCCCCTTGGGGTGCCTGAAGCAGGATTGTGTTGAGTGTCATGTTGTCTATTGAATTGAATTAAGTTTCAAAGTCGGTAAGGTGCTTTTCGATAAACGCAAAAAACGGGCCGTTTCGTATATCGAGAACCCTTTTATTATTTAATTAATCCCCCAGAACGACTTCGCCGTCCAGATAAACGGTCGCGCACTGCCGCTCTGCGGTAATGATTTCGATCGACTTGAACTGCTGGCCGAGCCGCCCCCGGCTGTCAAACCGCCAGGTCATCAGGATGGTATCTCCCGGCGCGATCGGTGCCGGATCGTAATCCGCCGTGGTGCAGCCGCAACCGGTAATCACCTGAACGATCACCAAAGGCCGCTCCGAAAGGTTCGCCACGCGGAACCGCCCTTCGAGCACCTCTCCTTCGGCCATGCGGCCCATCCGGATGGTATCATAGCTGCGCGCCGCATCCCGCCCCTCGTCGGTCACCGGAAGAGGCAACCGGACGGTCAACAGGCCTGCCGTATCGGTCACGGTCGAGTCCGAACGATCGCCGCCAGCCGAGGATGCCCCGCCGCAACCGATCAAGAGGAGTCCGAAGAGGCTCAAAAACAAAGATGCAAAAAAATGACGCATAAATACCGGTTACTACGATTATCCCTTATTAACCCCCGCCCGAGCGACGGTCTTGTCGATCAATCCCCGTCCCTGTTTAGCGATTTTCCCCTCTTGGGTCAACTGGACGACGGCTTTGTCGAGTATCCCGTTGACGAAGACGCTGCTCCCGGGGGTCGAGTAGTATTTCGAGATTTCGATGAATTCGTCCAGGGTAACCTTGACCGGAATGGTCGGAAACTGAACGAGTTCGGTCATGGCGGCGAGCATGATGATCTTGTCCATGAAGGCGATCCGGTCGAAGTCCCAGTTGCGGGTAAAGCGGTCGATGTAGCCGAAGTACTCTTCGTGGTTCAGGAGCGCTTTGCGGAACAAGGTCTCGACGTATTCTTCGTCTTCCTTGTTCTTGTACATGGGCATGATTTCGGGATCGGTCGAGGTCTCGTTCAGGAAGCCGATGGTGCGGATGGCGAGACCGAGGCAGTAGGAGAGGTCGTCGACCCAAAAGAGGGAGCTCTCTTCCAAGGCCTCTTCGAGGTATTCGTTGTCTTCGATATGGGTGGAGAGGAAGTCGATGACAAGTTTTCGATCGGCGGCGAAGGCCTCTTTTTCGTCCTCGGGCACGGGTGCCTCCATGTACCGTTTATAGTACGGTGCGGCGATCATGTCCTGATAGAGGCGTTTGACGATGGCTTCCTGTCCCCGCCAGGAGGCTTTGCAACGGGTCATGGCGTCCCCAAGAACCGAGCTGTCTTCGATGATCCGCACGACGCGGTTGTCGACGAACCGCACGTTAGGGTGCAGGTCTTCGTCGGTGGGCATGAGTTTGGCTCGGTTGATCTCGATCCGTTCGCGCGCGAGGCGGGCCACTTCGCCGATCAGGGCGATGAGCAGGAGGTAGAGTTCGTAACTTTTCCGAATGGCGGTGTCGAGTTCTTTCTCGGAACGGGGAATGGATTCGGCACCGGATTGGAAGTAGCTGTACAACGCTTTGACGGTTTTGATTCGAAGCAGTCGGCGACTCAGCATAGGGAACGGTCTGGAGGGGGGAGTGAAAAGTGGGTGGCTCGCGGGAGGGTCGTGCGGCCGATTAATATTCGTCTTCGTTGAAGAAGAAGTCGTCTTTGCTGGGGTAGTCGGGCCAGATGTCTTCGATGCTTTCGTAGATCTCGCCTTCGTCTTCGATCTCCTGGAGATTTTCGATCACTTCCAACGGGGCGCCGGAGCGGATGGCGTAGTCGATCAGCTCATCTTTCGTGGCGGGCCAGGGTGCATCTTCGAGTTTGGATGCGAGTTCGAGTGTCCAGTACATAGTCTGTTCGGGTGTTTGATTGTCTCAGGGACTGAATCGGAATTTCGACGCGGTGGGTTCGGCAACTGCCTCGCGTCGAGGTCTGCAAAGGTAATCATTTTCGGTGATTTTCTGCAAATTTCGTCGTTTTCGGGCGGTTTTCGGTGGGTTCGCGGCGGGGCCCCGGGCTACCGCGATGTGGGAACCGATGGGCGGTTGGGTGATTTGATGGTCGTTGGTAATTACGGGTATAGCTGGTCGGTCGCCACAAAAGACATTACCGGTATGGATTTGAATCTCAGCACACGAGGACTTAATCCTTGCAGCACGAACTATCGAGGCTACGGCTTTCAGCTGCGTTGCCTCTCAGAATAAACGGGCCGCAGGCCCACGGTGGGCAATGGGCTGGAGCTACCCTAACAACTGGCAGTCTCTATTTCCGCAGCCTGCCGGGAGTACCTCTAAATTTGTGTTTTGAGTTGAATCCCTGCGGCTCGCAGAGCCGCCCGGGCCGGAGCCACCCCCGGCGTAGGCCTGCAACTTCGCGGAGCTCGTTTCCGGCCCCGCTGGCTCCGGCCCGCTCCTGCCTCTCCCAACTCACAGCCCAAGACTTCGCCAATTTACGACCCACAACTCCTCCCCATTCGGCCTGTCGCCCACTCCCCCGAGCGGCAAAGCCGCTGGGCGACAGGGCCGGCGACCCTACGGGTCGCAAGAGCACAGCCCAAAAGTTTAGCCCAACTCTCCGCCCATTCGTCCTCGGCGCGCCTCCCCCGCGCCGCTATGGCGTCGCTGCGCCCGAGTAGCGCGATTCCCTTCGGAATCGCGCTACTCGCTCTCGGACCAAATTCCAGCCCAAAGCTTGTCCCCATGCTGGCCCAGCGCGGCGCGAAAACCGTAGCCGATTTTCGCGCCCAAAGAACAAGCACAGCCCAATTCTCCGCCCCGTGTCCGCCCCACTGCGGCTCCGCTTTCGCTCCGCCGCGTTTTCGCGCGCCTTGCGCGATTCATCTATATTCGGCTACCGC
>NZ_CAQIVA010000034.1:0-17884 GCF_948810725.1 uncultured Rikenella sp. | reverse complement strand
GCGTTTTCGCGCGCCTTGCGCGATTCATCTATATTCGGCTACCGCCGAAATAGTTAAATCGCTCCTTTAGGCGGGGCGCGCGGTTGCTTTAAGTAATAAAAGCCGCCCGCCGTGGCGCGAACGCGTCGGTCGGGCAGGCCCCGCGTGCCCGCGGTGGGCAAAGGGCAGCCTCTACCCCATTCTTCGTTCGCGCGCAGACAAGCTTTAGACCCCTAAAACTACACGCAGACCCAACTCCCGTCAGGTCTACACCGCAACTACCCCTACAAAAAATTGGGATCGGTTCGCAGTTGCGAGCCGATCCCAATGGCAATTGATCGATCAAAGCACCAGACCTTCGCCTTCACCCTACATCAGGCGTCGATCTTGGCATACCGGGCGTTCCGCTCGATGAACTCGCGCCGGGGCGGCACGTCGTCTCCCATCAGCATCGAGAAAATACGATCGGCTTCCGTCGCATTCTCGATGGTCACCTGACGCAGCGTCCGGCCAGCCGGATTCATCGTAGTCTCCCACAACTGCTCGGCGTCCATCTCGCCCAACCCCTTATATCGCTGGATATGGACCCCCTTGCTGCCGAACTCTTCGACAGCCGCCAAACGCTGCTCCTCCGTCCAGCAATACTGCTGTTTCGGCCCCTTCTTCACCAGGTAGAGCGGCGGAGTGGCGATATACAAGTGACCGTTCTGAATAATGTCCGGCATCCGGCGGAAGAAGAAAGTCATAATCAAGGTCGCAATGTGGCTCCCGTCCACGTCGGCATCGGTCATGATAATCACCTTGCCGTACCGCAGCTTGCTCAGGTTCAACGCCTTGCTATCTTCCTCCGTCCCGACCGTCACGCCCAGCGCGGTGAAGATATTCTTGATTTCCTCGCTGTCGTACATCTTGTGGTCGGTGGCCTTTTCGACGTTCAGAATCTTACCGCGCAACGGCAGAATGGCCTGAAAAGCACGATCCCGCCCCTGCTTTGCCGTCCCGCCTGCGGAGTCTCCTTCGACGAGGAAGATCTCGGTCTGGGTCATGTCCCGCGACGAGCAGTCGGCCAGTTTCCCCGGCAAACCCGCCCCCGACAGCACCGTCTTGCGCTGCACCATGTCCCGCGCCTTGCGCGCCGCCGTCCGCGCTGTCGCGGCCAGAATCACCTTCTGCACAATCGCTTTGGCATCCTTCGGATTCTCTTCCAGGTAGTTGGTCAGGGCCGCCGAAACGGCATTGTCCACCGCCCCCGAGACTTCCGAGTTCCCGAG
This sequence comes from uncultured Rikenella sp., assembly GCF_948810725.1. NCBI lineage: Bacteria > Pseudomonadati > Bacteroidota > Bacteroidia > Bacteroidales > Rikenellaceae > Rikenella > uncultured Rikenella sp. The sequence continues at coordinate 16,634 of NZ_CAQIVA010000034.1, read as the reverse complement.
TTTGGTCTTGGTCTGCCCCTCGAACTGCGGTTCGGCCACCTTGACCGAGATGATCGCGGTCAGCCCCTCGCGGAAGTCGTCCCCGCTGATCTCGAATTTGAGTTTGGCCAGCATCCCGCTGTCCTCGGCATATTTCTTCAGTGTTCGTGTCAGCCCGCGACGGAAACCCGTCAGGTGCGTCCCCCCTTCGATGGTGTTGATGTTGTTCACGTAGGTGTGCACATTCTCGCTGAAGCCCGTATTGTACTGCAAAGCGACCTCGATCGGCACTCCGTCGCGTTCGCCGGCGATGTGGATGGTGTGTTCGATCAGCGGTTCGCGCGTCCCGTCGAGGAACTTGACGAACTCCTTGAGCCCCTCCTGGGAGTAGTAGTTGTCGTGCCGGTATTCGCCCGTCTCCTCGTCCTTGTCGCGTTTGTCGGTGAGGTTGAGCCGAATCCCTTTATTGAGATACGCCAGCTCGCGCAGCCGCGAGTTCAGGGTATCGTAATTATAGGTCGTGGTTTGGGTAAAAATCTCGCCGTCGGGCTTAAACGTAATGGTCGTTCCGGTACGATCCGTCGTCCCGATCACTTCGATATCGCCCTGCGGCACCCCTTTGCTGAAACACTGCCTGAAGATTTTGCCCTGCCGGTGCACAACGGCTTCGAGATCGGTCGACAAGGCGTTCACGCACGATACCCCCACGCCGTGCAGCCCCCCCGAAACTTTATACGATCCTTTGTCGAACTTCCCCCCGGCGTGCAAAACGGTGAGCACGACTTCCAAGGCGGATTTCTTCTCCTTGGGATGGTAGTCGGTCGGAATCCCGCGCCCGTCGTCGCTCACGGTGATCGAGTTATCCTCGTTGATGGTCACGTCGATGGTGGTGCAATACCCGGCCATCGCTTCGTCGATGGAGTTGTCCACGACTTCGTAAACCAGATGGTGCAACCCCTTCTCGCCGGTATCCCCGATGTACATGGAAGGCCGCTTGCGCACCGCTTCCAACCCCTCCAGCACCTGGATGCTGCTGGCTGAATATTCTCCGTTGTTCTGTGTCTTTACTTCTTCTTCGCTCATACTGCGCGTGTTTTTCTCGGTAACTTGCAAATATAGGGTTTTTCCGGCATATCTGCAAGCAGAGTAACCCGAGGCTATTCTCCGCCAGCGGTGTACCACGAGGCGTAGGTAAGGTAGTGCTCGGCGTTGAGGTGGATCATGCGGTGCTGCTCTTCGGGGGTCAGGGTCTTGACTTTGCGGGCGGGGACGCCGGCGTAGACGCTGCCGGGCTCGCACTCCTGTCCGCTCAGCACGAGTGCTCCGGCGGCAATAATGGTTCCGCTGTACACGACGGCGTTATCGAGCAGGGTGGCGCCCATCCCGATCAGGCAGTCATGTTCGACTCGGGCGCCGTGGACGACGGCGTTGTGTCCGACGGAGACGTCGTCGCCGATCTCGACGACGGAACGCCGATGCAGGGTGTGGAGCACGGCGCCGTCCTGGATATTGACGCGGTTGCCGAGCCGGATGGGATTGACGTCGCCGCGCAGGACTGCTCCGTACCAGACGGAGCAGTGGTCGCCGAGGGTGACGTCGCCGATCAGGACGGCGGTTTCGGCCAGAAAGCAGTTCTCTCCCAATCGGGGCGAGGTGCCGTTCAGAGGGCGGATAAGGGCCATGGGTCTTTTTTGTTTAAGAGTTATCAAAACTGTTGCAGGTGCGTCTGGGGTAATCCCGAGCAGACAGGGCCTGCGCGAACAGAGAACGGGACGAGAAGTCGGGCCGAGGTGGCCCATTCCGAGTGCCGGAAGGCACCGCCCGCGCAGGGCAGTTCTATCCGGGACAAAGCTCGACCGTGCGCCCCGCCTTAGGAGGGAAATCGTCAAAACTTGCTTGAGTGTTTTGACAGGATTTCCCAAGGCGCGCGAAAACGTGGCGGAGCGACAGCGGAACCGCAGTGAGGCTGACACGGAGCAGTGTTGGGACTGTGCTTTGGCGGTTCGTAGAACCGCCGGGCTTGCGCGCTGGGCCTTCGGCCCACCCCCGGAGCGCGCAGCCCGAAACCGACAAATTCGGGTAAAAGCTGCCCATAAGACGCCCTGTAGGCGCGGTTCCCGCCCCGGGCTACTGCCACCACGCAGGAGGTTGGTTCGGCGGAGTCGGCGACTACGGCTATAGTTGGGCGTCAGCGGCCCGTAACATGGAGTCCTATAGCCACGGTTTGTACCTGCACTTCACCTCGAACATTCTTGTTCCGGACAACCTGAGCGCCTGTGCCCACGGTCGTCAGTTGCGTTGCCTCTCGGAATAAACGCCGCGGGCCCGCGGTGGGCAAAGGGCTGGAGTTACCCTAATTGCGTTTTCAGTGCATCCCTGCGGTTCGAAGAACCGCGCGGGCCGGACGCCTCCCCCTCGGGAGGCCCGCAAACTCACTACGTTCGTTGCGTTCCGCCCGGGCGTCTGACCCGCCCCCAAAGCATAGTCAATTCTCTGCCCCAATTCTGCGAGGTTCGTCCTCGGCGCGCCTCCCACGCGCCGCTAAAGCGTCGCCCTCGCCAAGGACGGCGATTCCTCTCGGAATAAACGCGCCCATAGGGCGTTTTATTGGCAGCCTCTACCCTAAACTGGCCGGGTCTACCCTAAATATCCGGCAGCCTCTACCTGAGAGCGACCCTAAATAACCGCCAGCCTCTACCCGAAACAACCGGATGGAACTACCCTAAGCAGAAAGCAGAAACGCCCGCAACCTCCAAAAACGCTACGCCAAGCCCCCTACCCTTCCGCCTGCAGCACCGACAGAGCCGTCGCCGCCAGCATCGCCACACCGTACGGAATCGCCCGCTCGTCCGCCACGAATGCCGCATGGTGCAGCGGAGCCGAACTCTCGACCCCCCACCGGAAAAACACAGACGGATAACGCACCGAATAAAAACCGAAATCTTCGGCCGTCATCCGCCGCGGAATCTCGGTCACCGCCTCAGAGCCAAACGTTTCGGCAATCGTCTCCCGGGCCAGCGCCGCCAGACAGGCATCGTTCTCCACACACGGATAACCCACCATCAACTCGACCTCCGCCGTACAGCCGTAAGCCTCGACCGTGCGGAGCGCCACCTCGCGGATCCGGTCGTGCGCCCGCGTGCGCCACGCCTCATCCATCGTCCGGAACGTCCCCTCGACCTCGACCCGGTCGGGAATCACGTTCGTCGCCCCGTCCGCGATCACCCGCCCGAACGACAACACCGACGGCGTAAAAGCATAGCTGTTCCGGCTGACGATCTGCTGCATCGCCACGATCATGGCCGACGCCGCCAACACCGGGTCGCTGAGCTCGTGAGGCAACGCTCCGTGTCCGCCGTGTCCCTCCACCACGATGCGAATCTCGTCGGTCGAGGCCATAAACCTCCCCGCCCGCACGCCGATCTGTCCGACTTTCAGCTCGGGTGAAACATGACCGCCGATAAAAGCCCGCGGTTCGAGCCCGTCGAAGACCCCCTCTTTCAGCACCACCGAAGCCCCTCCCGGCCAAAGCTCTTCGCCCGGCTGGAACAGCCCCAGCACCGTCCCGTCGAACGCCTCGCGACGCTCCTGTAACAGCACCAGCGCCCCCAGCAGAGCCGCCGTGTGGAGGTCGTGTCCGCAGGCGTGCATCACCCCGTCGGGACAGGCAAACGGCAGTCCGGTCGTCTCGGTGATCGGCAGGGCGTCCATATCGGCCCGCAGCACGACCGGGCGGTCGGGATCGGCCGTCCGACCGTCGATCCGGGCCAGAACGCCGGTTCCGGCCACCTCGCGATACGGAATGCCGTACGTGTCGAGCACGAGGCGAATGAGCGCCGAGGTGCGGTGTTCTTCGAACGAGAGTTCGGCGTGGCGATGAATCTCGCGCCGCCAGTCTGCGACCTTCGGGGCGAGCTGACGGGCGGCTTTAAAAATATCCGGTTCCATAAGTACCGCTAAGGTACGCATTTTTCCGGGTTCAGATCAGCAAAAAGAGCAGGGCGGCGAGCGTCGATCCGCACAGAGGGGCCACGACGGGAATCCAGGCGTAACCCCACTGGCTGCTCCCCTTTGCGGGCCCCATGGGCAACAGGGCGTGCATCAGGCGGGGGGCGAAGTCGCGGACGGGGTTGATGGCGTATCCGGTGGTACCACCGAGCGAAAGGCCGATGACCCAGACGATAAAGGCGACGGGCAGGGCACCGACGGAACCGAGTCCCACGGGGAGGGTGGTTCCGTCGGTCGGGACGAAGAGGCTGCCGTCGGTGATGTAAAAGATGGCAAAAATCAGGACAAAGGTGGCGATCAGCTCGCTGGCGAAGTTCAGTGCGCGACGCGGGAGGGCGGGCGCGGTGCAGAAGACGGCGAGCAGGGTGGCCGGGTCTTCGCAGATGCGCAGGTGGGCGTTATAGAAGACCCACACGAGGGTCGCTCCGAGGGCGGCGCCGAGCAGCTGGGCGGCCACATAGGCGGGCAGGGCGCTCCAGGCGAACTGTCCGGCGAGGGCGAAGCCGAGGCTGACGGCGGGGTTGAGGTGTGCGCCGCTGAAGGGGCCGGCGACGACGACGCCGACGAAGACGGCGAGGGCCCAGCCGGTGGTAATGACGATCCATCCGCCGCGGTTCCCTTTGGTGCGGGGCAGGAGGACGTTGGCGACGACGCCGTTGCCCAATAAAATCATCAGTGCGGTGCCGACGAGTTCGGCCATAAAGGGTGACATAGGCTCCGGTATTTATGGGTTGAAAGGTCTGCTCTATTGAGGGGGAGAAACAGTTTTATCAGGGTCGGTGTTTATTAGAGCCGAGGCGGCCGGTAAAGCGCCCTGTGGGCGCGCCCCGGGCAACCGCTATACGACGGGCGCACTGAACGATGTCGGGTTCGGCAGTTGTAGCTGGTCTTCTTCTACAAAGGGCAACCGTGGGTGGGGTTTAAGTTTCAACGTGGCTTGGTTCTACACGAGTTATGCGGATCCACGCGCGCTCGGTTTCCAGTTGCGTTGCCTCTCGGAATAAACGGACCGCGTGCTCGCGGTGGGCAAAGGGCTGGAGTTACCCTACTTTCTTGGACGGGCTGAAGCCTGCGGGCCCAAAAGCAACGTCAGTTGCGGGCCTCCGCTGCGGGAGGCTGCGGCCCGCGCGGCTCTACGAGCCGCAGGAGCACTACCCATTCGTCTCTTGTAGGCAGTTCGCCGCCAGCGGAGAGCAGCAACGAGCGCCAACGAGTGCAGCCCTCCGCCTGCCGGGGCGGCGGACTGCGCGGCTCAAAGAGCCGCAGAAGCTTGGCCCAAAGCACTGCCCCGTGTCAGCCTCACTGCGGCTCCGCTGTCGCTCCGCCGCGTTTTCGCGCGCCTTGGGAAATCCAGTCAAAACACGCAAGCGAGTTTTGACGATTTCCCTCTTTAGGCGGGGCGCGCGATCTAGGCACTGCCCCGGCTGGAACTGTTCCTTTTGTGAACAAAAGGAACCGAAAAAACTTTAAACGGATGCTTACGCATCCTCAAGCTACCGACGGCCCAAATCTCTGTCCGCCCGCGGCCCTAAACCCTACTTCTTCGAGCCGGAACCGGACGGAGACTCGGGAAGGCCGACAGACTCTTTGATACCGCCCAACAGCCCTCGCCACAGATAGTTGAACTGCGAACGCAACGGGTCGCGTTCGACCGACCGACGCGGTGTCCGAAACCCTTTTCGATCCGGATTCGCGGAACGGATGACCAGCAAATTGACAAACCCGGAAACCCATTTCCGCTCATGCCGACGACCCTCGCCGTCACGACGCAACAGCCGAACCGACAAATCCGCATAACGCATCTTCACCGTCGCCTGTGCCGTGCGACTGTCGCCCGCAATCGAAAAGGAGAGACCGTCCAGACGCCCCGTCCGCACGCCCGCATCGGCCAACGGCTGCAAAATCCGGTTGAACAGGTCGAGATTCATCGGCCCCAACGTCCCTTCGGCCTCGAACCGATCGTTTTCCGGATGGGCCGGAATACGAATCACAACACGCAACTGACCCGTATTCATCACCTTGCCCGATGCCGTCAGAATGTACATCGAGTCGGGGTCGGAGGGCCGATTGGTCAGCCCCCGCAACGCTCCGTTCAGATCGTCGAACGAGATGCGGCCCGGAGTCGTTCCGGTCGCCGCCAACTCCTCGTAAACCACCCGCGCATTCACGATCTCGACCATGCCGACCTCCAGCCCGAACGGCAGCCGGTGGATCATCTCGTGCCACAAGGGTTTGAACCGTTCCTGACGGACGATGCGCCGGTTTTTGAAGTTGGCCACCTCGGCATCGCGCACGGCGATCCGCTCGACCGCCACACTCCCCTCGCGCCACCAGCGACCGAAATCCGCCCCTTCGGCCTCGACGCCCGAAGCCAGCACCAGCGTCCAATCGGTATGATGCTCGGTCTTCCAGGCATAGTCCGCCTTGCCGTACTGAGGCACCAGACGGATGTTCTTCAACGAAAGCCGACCGGCACGCACGTTCAGGTCGATCGGCCCGGCCTCCAGCAGTTGGGCAGTCACTAAGAAATGAACGGAGGCTTTCTGAGCCGCGATCCGCAGGTCGTCGCAAAAGAAAGGACGCGATTCGACCGGCAGCTCGGGCGCGATGCGCAACCCGCCGGCTTCGATCGTCACGCCTTTGGCCGCATAACGATTGTGGCCGGGTTCGACGACCTGGACTTCGCCGTGGTGCAACACGACCCGCTCGACGGAGAGATTTCCCAAACGGTCGCAAATCGCCTCCCGAATGCGTGACGCGAGGTCGGTTCCCGTCGAATCGGCCGGACGGGAGCCGTTCACGGTACAGAGGATACAGGGAGCGTGTATCTCGACGGCCCGTAAGGAGAGGTATTTGGGTCGACCGGGAGTCACTTTTCCGAACCGGAAACGCACGTTTCGGAGGACGATTCGGGATATTTCGGCTTCGAGGGCTTCGACGCCGGGCAGAAGGGATTCCAGCCGCGAGGTGTCGCTCCGCAGGGTCACGTCGTACACGGTGACGGTACGGCGCCACAGGCTGACGCCGACACGACCGACGGCGAGCTCTACGGCTCCGCCGGTGCGCTCGGCGAGGGCTTTCTCGGCCGCACGACGCAAGCGGACGCCGATCCAGCGCTCGATGCCGAGCACTACGAAGATCAACAGGGTGGCGCTTCCCAACAGGATATACAGGGCGGTTCTCATAACCTGGTTTTTGGGTCTCTTCCTATCCAAAATCGTACCACGGGCGCGCGGAGCGTTTTTTTATCTGCGCGGCGGTCACCCGGCGTAAAGCGTTCCAACGGCTCCGCCCCGGGCTTCCGCGATGCGGGTTTATTGAACGGATTCGGCGCGCTGCGCAGCAGCGGGAGCAGCGGCTACAACTGGTCTTCGGGAACGAGCGAAACGAATAGTCTATATCTGATTTTCGGCTTACAGAATCTTGGCACCAGCAGTGCGGATTTTCGTGCCTACGGTCTTCAGTTGCGTTGCCTCTCGGAATAAACGGGAGGGAGAACCCCGCCCCGGGCTTCCGCAACGCAGGATCGGGCGCGCCGAACAGTGTCGGCAACCACGGATTCAACTACTCCTCCGGCACAAAAAGCAACAGCGGTTTGGATTTGAATTTCAGTGCAACTGGTCTCTATCCTGATGCCACAGGAAACCGTGGCTTCGGTCTTCAGTTGCGTTGCCTCTCGGAATAAACGGGCCGCTGTGTCTTTTAATGACAACTTCGTTTGGGAACTGCCTCCTGCGGTTCGAAGAACCGCGCGGGCCGGACGCCTCCCCCTCGGGAGGCCCGCAAACTCACTACGTTCGTTGCGTTCCGCCCGGGCGTCCGACCCGCCCCAAAGCACAGCCAATGCTCTGCCCCCATTCTGCGAGGTTCGTCCTCGGCGCGCCCCCCCGCGCCGCTAATGCGTCGCTCTCGCCGAGGACGGCGATTCCTCACGAAGTCGCGCTATTCGCTCTTGGTTAAAGCTGGTCGCCGCCAGCGGAGGCGCAACGAGCTCCGTCGAGTTGCAGCCCGCCGCGTGGGGTGGGGGCGAACTGCGTGACCCAAAGGGTCGCAAAAGCTCGCCCAAGCACTACCCGTTTATCACCACATTTTGTCGGGTTCGGCCTGTCGCCCCTTTGGATCGCAAGAGCAATACACCATTCACCGCCCCATTCCACAAGATTCGTCCTCAGTTCAAGCGGACGAAGCCTGCGGGGCCCATAGCAACGTCAGTTGCGGGCCTCCGCGGTCGGAGGCTTCGGCCCGCGCGGCTCTGCGAGTCGCAGAAGCTCGGCCAACAGTTCAGCCCAACTCAAGGCCCAAAGTACTGCGCCGTGTCCGCCTCACTGCGGCTCCGCTATCGCTCCGCCGCTGCCGTCGCCCGCTGGGATTTCATCTCGATTTTGCTCACCGCAAAATGAGCGAAATCCCTCTTTAGGCGGGCGGGCGACGGATTTTTTGCGTTGTTCTTTTTTCGCGCGCCTGCGCGATTCATTCTATTTCGGCTAACCGCCGAAATGATTGAATCGCTTCTTTAGGCGGCGGCGCGCGTCTGTCCTACAGGAGGGGACTGCGCTCGGGCCGCGCGGGCCCCACGTCCCGTGGACGGGCGAAACTACGTTTCGCTGTGGCCGCCTCTACCCCAAGGCCACCTCGGCCCGATCCTCTGGTCGCGCGCCGCCTCGTCAAGACGCGCGAGCATTCTGGCGCAGAATTTGCTGCTTGTCCCTCCGAAATCAACACGTTCGCACCATGAACCGACAAAATAGCATCCGGGCGCTCGCAGACCGGGAACGCATCTGGGACACCATCGTGATCGGCGGAGGAGCAACCGGGCTCGGAATCGCCGTCGACGCCGCCACACGCGGATTCAGCACCCTCCTCTTCGAACAGGAGGACTTCGCCAAAGGAACCTCCAGCCGAAGCACCAAATTAGTGCACGGCGGAGTGCGTTATCTGGCTCAGGGAGACGTCGGACTCGTCCTCGAAGCCCTCAAAGAGCGCGGACTCCTGCAACGAAACGCCCCCCATCTGGTCAAAAACGAAGCCTTCGTCATCCCGTGTTACCGGTGGTGGGAAAAACCGTTCTACACCATCGGACTCACCCTCTACGACCTGATGGCCGGGCGGCTGGGACTCGGCAAATCGCTGCCCAAGAAGCGGAAAACCACCCTCGAACTCATCCCCGGCCTCCGGGCCGAAGGGCTCCGGGGCGGCGTGCTCTACCACGACGGGCAGTTCGACGACGCGCGGATGGCCGTCAATCTGGCCCAGACCGCCATGGACGCCGGCGGTTTCGTCATGAACTACGCCCGGGTGACGGGGCTGCTCAAAAAGGCCGATGGCACGGTCGACGGGGTGCGGGTCGAAGACCGACTGACGGGCGAAACGCACGAGGTGCGGAGCCGGACGGTGATCAATGCGACAGGGGTCTTCGTCGATTCGATCCTGCTGATGGACAACCCGGAAGACCGACCGATCGTTCGGCCCAGCCAGGGGATTCACCTCGTGCTGGATCGCTCGTTCCTCGGCGGGACGAACGCCGTGATGATCCCCCGGACGGACGACGGACGGGTGCTGTTCGCCGTGCCGTGGCACGACCGGGTGATCGTGGGGACGACGGACACGCTCCGCGAACACCCCGAGCTGGAACCCAGAGCGTTGGACGAGGAGATTCGGTTCATCCTCGACACGGCGGGCCGCTACCTGACGCGCAAACCCACACGGGAGGACGTGCTGTCGGTCTTTGCAGGGCTCCGACCGCTGGCGGCGCCGAAAGAGGAGGGCAAAAGCACGAAAGAGATATCGCGCAGCCACAAGATCATCGTCTCGCCGTCGAACCTCATCACCATCACGGGGGGCAAGTGGACGACGTATCGCAAGATGGCGCAGGACACGGTCGACCGGGCGATCGCGCTGAATCTGCTGCCGCCGCGGGAGTGCATGACGGCTCACTACCCGATCCACGGCTACCACGGGCCGACGGATTTCGAAGCGCCGTTCTACTTCTACGGCTCGGACGAACCGAAGGTGCGGGCGTTGGCGAACGAGCGACCGGAGCTGGCCGAACGGCTCCACCCGGACTATCCTTACACGGGGGCGGAGGTGGTCTGGGCGGTGCGCGAGGAGATGGCGGTGACGGTGGAGGATGTGCTGGCGCGCAGGCTCCGGATGTTGCTGCTGGATGCCCGGGCGGCGATGGCAATGGCTCCGAGGGTGGCGGCCCTGATGGCTACAGAGCTGAGCCGCGACGAGCACTGGCAGCAGGAACAGGTCGCGGCGTTCACGGCACTGGCGGAGGGCTATCTGCTGAAATAACCGAATTTTCGTTTTTGGTGTACCCGTGCTTTGAGCCGGACGGAACTGCCGCTTGTTGGCTTCGCGTTGCCTTCGGCTTCCTCGTGCTACCTCGGCATAGCCCGTAAACGGTCTCTGCTCTCGGTACGCTACTCGGTTCCTCCTCGCCGCTCGGTAATTTGCAAACTGCGTTTGCATTACGCTCGCTGGCAGCGTCGGTTGAAAAAAGCGGCACCAAAACCGACGCAGCAGCCGAGTTGCCATCAAGTTTACTTGAATGGCCGAGGCGCAAGGAGGAAACCTTAAGGTAAACTTTTAGTTAGCTACGCTACTCCTTAGGCTCCGCAGTCCTTAATCTCTGCGATTGCTTTTGGGTCGGGGTTGTAGCGCGCCAAAGGTTGTGATTGCATTAAGCGCGCTACAACTCCCGGCCCAAAGAAAGTCCGAGAGTTGGGCCGCCGGCAGCTTTAGGATGCGTCAGCATCCGTCTAAAGTTTTTTTGGTTCTTTTTGTTCACAACCGACGCTGCCAGCAAGAGCAATGCAAACATAGTTTGCAAATTGCCGAGCGGCGAGGAGGAAAACGAGCGCAGCGAAGTTAAAAAGAACAGTACCCTCCAACCCGAAGAACGAAGACACATACACAAATTCATCATGGCAACCGAACTGACACAGAAATACATTCTGGCTTTGGATCAGGGGACGACCTCCTCGCGCGCGATTATCGTCGACCACGGAGGCAACATCGTGGCCTCCGCCCAGAAGCCCTTCGAACAGATCTTCCCGCGGCCCGGATGGGTCGAGCACGACCCCGGCGAAATCTGGTACACCCAGTCCTCCGTCGCCGCCGAAGCCGTTGCCAAAGCCGACCTCACGGGGCTCGACATCGCCTGCATCGGGATCACCAACCAACGCGAAACCACCATCGTATGGGATCGCGAGACCTCGCTGCCCATCTACAACGCCATCGTGTGGCAGGATCGGCGCACGGCCGACTACTGCGAGCTCCTCAAACGCGAGGGACGGGCCGAAACGATTCGGGCCAAAACCGGCCTGATGCTCGACGCCTACTTCTCGGCCACGAAAATCAAGTGGATCCTCGACCACGTCGAAGGCGCACGCGAGCGGGCCGAAAAGGGAAAACTCTGTTTCGGAACCGTGGACAGCTGGATCGTCTGGAAGTTCACCCGCGGCCGGGTGCACGTCACCGACGTGAGCAACGCCTCGCGGACGATGCTCTTCAACATCCACTCCTTAGCGTGGGATCGGGAGCTGCTGGAGCTGTTCGACATTCCGGAATCGATGCTCCCGACGGTGCGCGACAGCAGCGAAATCTATTGCGACACGGCCACGACGCTCTTTTCGACCAAGATTCCGATCTCGGGCATCGCGGGCGACCAGCAGGCGGCTCTGTTCGGACAGCTCTGCACCGAGCCGGGGATGGTCAAGACCACTTACGGGACGGGGTGTTTCATGATGGCGAACACGGGCGACCAGGCAGTGGCGTCGAAGAACCGCCTTCTGACGACCATCGCGTGGCGGATCGGCGGCCGGGTGACCTATGCGCTGGAGGGGAGCGCCTTTGTGGGCGGGGCGGTGATCCAGTGGCTGCGGGACGCGGTGCATGTGGTGAAGTCGTCGGCCGAGACGGAGGAGCTGGCGGAGTCGGTGCCGGACAATGGCGGGGTCTACTTCGTCCCGGCTCTGACGGGGCTGGGGGCGCCCTACTGGGATCAGTATGCGCGGGGCACGATCGTGGGGATCACGCGGGGCACGACGTCGGCCTACTTGGCGCGGGCGGCGCTCGAAGGGATCGCCTACGAGGTGTACGACATTCTGGGGGCGATGGAGAGCGACGTGGGTTCGCTGGCTCGCGAGATGCGGGTGGACGGGGGCGCGGTGGCGAACAATTTCCTGATGCAGTTTCAGGCGGATGTCTCGCGGGAGAACATCCTGCGGCCTCTGACGCTGGAGTCTACGGCGATGGGAGCGGCGTTTCTGGCGGGGTTGGCGGTGGGTTACTGGAAGGGGCTGGATGAGTTACAACAGCTCTGGAAGCTGGATCGGGCTTTCGCACCGCTCATTCCGGAACCGGAGGCGGAACGGCTGCTGGAGGACTGGCACCGGGCGGTCGAGCGAGCCAGGGGCTGGGCAAAGGAGAAGTAGGCTTCTCTGCTCTGTTTATTCCGAGAGGCAACGCAACTGAAAACCGTGGGCGCGGCTGTCCGAGCTGCTGGTGTTGAGGTACTGCGAATTGAAATTCAAGTCCAGGCCGTTGATGCCGCTCGTGGCGGAAGACCAGCTGCACCCGTAGTTGCCGACGTTCACCGGTGCGCCCGAGTGTGCGACGCGGTTGCCCGGGGCGGAGCCCGCTTGTCCCGTTTATTCCGAGAGGCACCGCAACTGAAAACTGTGGCTACGGCGGCTCGCGTGGCTGGGATTGAGGTACGTCACGCCGAAATGCAAGCACACCCCATTGCTGCCGCCCACCGACGACGAATAGCTGAACCCGCTGCTGCCGACGCTGCTCAGCCCGCCATTGGCTCTCTCGCGGAAGCCCGGGGCGGGGTTAGGTTGTTTTTATGTTTTTACCCGTATTCCCGGTTGTTCGGCCTGTCACCCCCCCGAGGGGCTTCGCCGCTGGGCGACGAGGCCGGCAGTCCCGTGAACCGCAAAAGCATAGTCTATTCGTCCTCGGCGCGCCCCTCTCGCGCCGCTGATGCGTCGCCCTCCCCGAGGACGGCGATTCCTCTCGGAATCGCGCTATTCGCTCTCGTCCGAGAGTAAAGCCCTAACCCCGGGCACCAACCTCGCCCAATTCTGTCGGGTTCGGGCTGCGCGCTCCGGGGGTGGGCCAAAGGCCCAACGCGCAGGCCCGGCGGTGCTATGAACCGCAAAAGCGACACCTTTTTCTGACGGCTTCGGCCTGTCGCCCACTCCCCCGAGCGGCAAAGCCGCTGGGCGAACAGGCCGGCGATTCTACGAATCGCGCTACTCGCTCTCGGACCAAATTCCAGCCCAAAGCTCGTCCCCATGCTCGGCCCAGCGCAGCACGAAAACCGTTTCCGGTTTTCGTGCCCGAAGAACAATCGCAGCCCAAAGCCCAGCCCAATTCTCCGTCCCGTGTCCGCCTCACTGCGGCTCCGCTTACGCTCCGCCGCTTTTTGCCGTCGCCCGCGGCAATTCTTGCCGGATTGGCCAAGTGCCAACCGGCAGAATATGCCCTCTTAAGCGGGTGGGTGACGGATTTTTGCGCGGAACCGAGTTTTTCGCGCGCCTGCGCGATTCAGTTATTTCGGCTCACCGCCGAAATAGTTGAATCGCTTCTTTAGGCGGGGCGCGCGTCTGTTCGACAGGAGGGGACTGCGCTCGGGCCGCGCGGGCCCCACGTCCCGTGGACGGGAAATGCTTACGCATTTCCACTGGCAGCCTCTACCCCCGTTCTCTGTCCGCGCGCTGGCGGAAATCTTATTCAAACGCATCGCGCGCGGATGAGTTTTGTCCCGCCTGAAACTGCCCTACGCGGGCGGCGGACGGCTAATAAGGCAAAGACAACCCTAACAAAACGCCCGATGGGCGCACCGGAGGGACGGGAAATGCTTACGCATTTCAACTGCCAGCCTCTAACCCCATTCTTTGCCCGCACCGCGCACGCTGGACACAAAATATTTATGATATTTGTATCTGCAACCCTACGGAAAACCCATGAAAATCGTAATCGATGACAAAATTCCCTTTATCCAAGGCGTGTTCGAACCTTATGCCGAAACGGTCTACCTACCCGGCGGAGCGATCGACGCCGATACGGTGCGAGAAGCCGACGCACTGATCATCCGGACACGCACGGCCTGCGACGCGGCACTGCTGGCCGGGAGCCGGGTGCGGATAATCGCCACGGCGACCATCGGTTACGACCATATCGACACGGACTATTGCCGCAGGGCGGGAATCAAGGTGGCGACGGCGACCGGATGCAATGCACGAGGGGTGCTTCAGTGGGTTTGTGCCGCGTTGGAGGCCCTCGACGTGCGACCGGAGGGGACGACCCTCGGGATCGTGGGCGTAGGGCATGTGGGCGAGGCGGTGCGGCAGACGGCGGAGGAGGCGGGATTCGACGTGATATGTTGCGATCCGCCGAGGGTGCGGCGAGGCGAGGCGGGAACCGAACGGTTCGTTGCGCTGGAGGAGCTACTCGAACGTGCGGATGCCGTGACGGTGCATGTGCCGCTGGACGAGACGACGCGGGAGATGGCTTCGGAGGCCTTTTTCGCCGGAGCGAAACGGGGGATGGTCTTTCTGAACAGTTCGCGGGGGGAGGTCGTGCGTGAAACGGCTCTGAAAGAGGCTTTGCGGAGCGGCCGGGTCTCGCGGGCCGCATTAGACGTCTGGCCTCACGAACCGCTGATCGACAGAGAGTTATTAGCTCTATCCTCGATCGCGACGCCGCACGTGGCGGGGTATTCGCTACAGGGAAAAGCGATGGGAACGGCACTGGCGGTGCGGGCGGTGGCGGCATTCCTGGGGCTTCCGATAGCGGACGACTGGTATCCGGCGGAGGCGCCGAAACGACATCCGCGCACCGGGCTGACGTGGGAGGAGATCACGACGGGAATGGCGCAACACTACGATATCCGGGCCGACGACACGGCTTTACGCGCGGCTCCGGAGCGGTTCGAGGAGCTGCGGGGAAATTATCGGTTCCGGCCGGAATTTTTCTAATCCACACAAACTATTTCAGCATGAAAATCTACACACGAAAAGGGGACGACGGAACGACTTCGCTGGTGGGAGGAGCCCGGGCACCGAAAGACGACGCGCGGATAGAGGCTTACGGAACGGTGGACGAGTTGATGGCTCACACAGGATATTTACATGATTTACTGAACATTAAACATGCTACGCCTCGGGCACAACTGGAATGGGTGCTCGACCGGCTGATGAGTTGCGCTTCGTTGCTGGCGGCGGAGGGAGAGGTGGGGAAACGCCTGCCGCAGGTCTATGCCGAGGATATCGCCCGGCTGGAGCGGGAGATCGACGGCCTGTTGGCGGAGCTTCCCGAGTTACAACATTTTACGCTCCCCTGCGGGGCGCCGGTGGTGTCGTATGCGCACGTCTGTCGGACGGTGTGTCGGCGGGCGGAACGAAGGGTGGTCGGCGCGGCAAAACGTTATCCGGAGGTTCCGGAGGTGGTTCGGGAGTTTCTGAATCGGTTGTCGGACTACTTTTATGCTTTGGGGCGATACCTGGGACAGGCGGAAGGGGCAATGGAGGTGCGGTGGGAGCCGCGGGTCTGAGTTCTTTTTCGGAGAGGGCAGAGGGTGACGGGCCGCCCCGGGCTTCCGCGATGCGGGCAACAATGGGCGATTGGGAGATTTGATGGGGGTCGGTCGCTATGGCTGTAACTGGTCGGCGACGGTCAGCGGCATCCACGGCCGGTTTTTATGGTTCAGTTCGCAAGACCTGAACATCGGCAGTGCGGATAACCGTGCTCACGGTATTCAGTTGCGCTGCCTCTCGGAATAAAACAGAGAAAACTGCCCCGGGCTACCGCGAAGCAGGCCTTAATGGGCTACGGGGCGATCTGATGCGTGTCGGCTACAACGGACACAGTTGGTCTTCCGCCACGAGCGGTATCTTTGGTCTGGACATGAATTTCGGAACAACTTGGTTTCTCTTCCACACTCCAGATCACCGTGCCTGTGGTTTTCAGTTACGTTGCCTCTCGGAATAAACGGGGGTAGAGGCGGACAGTAAAACGCCCTGTGGGCGAGCCCCGGGCTACCGCCGCAATGATACAGGCGACATGCTCGGTGTTGCCAACGGTGGTTACAGTTGGTCATCCACAACCATCGGAACAGACTCATTTCACCTGAATTTCCGTATAAATTGGCTCTACGACCAACGCATCGATCATCGCGCCTTCGGTTTTCAGTTGCGTTGCCTCTCGGAATAAACGCGCCCACAGGGCGTTTTGCTGGCAGCCTCTACCCCAAGTAACTGACCGCCTCTACCCTATTTTGAGTTGAATCCTGCGGTTCGAAGAACCGCGCGGGCCGGACGCCTCCCCCTCGGGAGGCCCGCAATGTTCGCATGCTCACTGCGAGCTCCCGGGCGTCCGACCCGCCCCCAAAGCACAGCCAATGCACTGCCCCAATTCTGTCGGGTTCGGCCTCGGCGCGCCCCCCTCGCGCCGCTAATGCGTCGCTCTCGCCGAGTAGTGCGATTCCAATCAGAATCGCACTACTCGCTTTCGGCCTATAACAGTTCGCTGCCAGCGGAGAGTGCAACGAGCCCCGACGAGTTGCAGCCCGCCGCTCGGGGTGGCGGCGAACTGCGCGACCCAAAGGGTCGCAAGAGCAATGCCCAAAGCCC
>NZ_CAQIVA010000033.1:0-20186 GCF_948810725.1 uncultured Rikenella sp. | reverse complement strand
GTAGGCCCGCCGGGAAAAATACAGAAGGCCACCCAGGGGGCCGAGGATGATTTTTTGCGGCGGGTGTGTACCGGGCCAGAGACGCTTCGTACTTTCGCCGTGGAAATCTCTCACTTACATCTCCCTCAGAGGCTACTCATAAAAACTAGCGATTTGATACCGTCGGATTAATAAATCTAACGGATATATTTTATTTGTTCTGAAGACGGCTTATCTTTGTTTAAGCCAGTACAATTAATATGAAGTTGCAATGAAAATTTTAATGCTGCTTGGAAGGCACGAGACCGGTAAGACGCAAGCAATCAATGATGTATTCAATAAGATTAAAAATCCAGGAGATCAGGTTACTTTACTGTCTCATACAGGTAATGAAGACGATTTCGAGGCAATAATCACTTACAATGACCTCAAGATAGGCTTTTACTCTGCAGGAGATTTGCGTGAAGATATTGTCTATGCCATTACGCATTATTATCACAAAGGATGCGATGTGCTTATTTGTGCAAACTCATTTGTGAGGAGTCGAGGGGCTTCAGGTTGGTTGACGCGCTTTAGTCCATTACAATCTTCCGTTTTCCAGTATATTGACATTTTCCCTTCTCAGGATAAATTTTCCGCACAAGATATTCCCGATATTATCAAGAAAATATAACGTAATGAATCTCGTTGAAAACCATGCTTGGGGACTTTGTGATTCCGCCGAATGAGTTTCATACCCATGATCTTGGCATTGTTCAGTTTGTGCTTGAATGGATCAGATCATTTTTCAGTAATCTTAGCGATACTATTTCAATATAAATTATGAATCGGATTATCATTATAGGCAACGGGTTCGATAAGGCACACGGCCTGGCGACCGGATACAGAGATTTTATTGACAGCTATTGGACTAATTTTTTGTCTCATATCTATGGAGACTATTGGTTCTATATAATGAAACACTGGGGAACAATCAACAATCCTCGTCCTTACGAAGATGAGTTTGTCCATTTCGAGATATCCTATTATGACAAACAATACAGCGCACCAGAGTCGCCAGTACATCCCCAATTACATGCAGATCCATACGATAATATTCAGACCATCATTGCAATATTGAATGATAGTAAAAGTAACCGTTTTGACGGTTCCGTTCGCCTTACATTCAAAAACGGATTCTTCCAACATATCTCCGAACGTTGCTCCTTGACTAACTGGGTGGATGTCGAAAACGAATATTATGGAAAATTGAAAGCCTTACTTACGGAAGGTAACGATGTATCGCGGAATGAAAACGTTCGGAAACTGAATCGGGAATTTGAAGCTGTGAAGAAAAGGCTCGAAATTTATCTGACGGAGGAGGCCGACAAAGCGTCGATAGAACCTTTTGACTCTATCCGGGAAGCATTCGACAGTGTGATAAAACAAGAGGAAGTAGCCTGTGGAAAACAAAAAATATTCGTCGAGTCGATTCTCAGTAAAATGGGAACGGGCGGAAAGGATCAGGAAAAATGCGATATCATTCAGGCCGATAAACCGAAGGATACCCTGATTCTGAACTTTAACTATACCCATACGGCAGAAAAATGGTATGCCCGCGATAAAGACTCGAGCATTAACATTCACGGAGAATTGAATAGCGACAAGAATCCTATCATTTTCGGATACGGCGATGAACTGGATGACGATTATAAGCGAATTGAGAAATTGCAGGACAACGATTTTCTTGAAAATATCAAATCTGTCCGTTATCACGAGACCAGTAATTACCGCAGATTATTGGAGTTCATCGAGTCCGAACCGTATCAGGTAATAACCATGGGGCATTCGTGCGGGAACTCGGATCGTACGTTACTCCATACGGTGTTCGAACACCCCAACTGTATCTCTGTAAAAGTATATTATCATTTGCGTGAAGATGGTACGGATGATTACAGCCAATTGATCCGCAACCTTTCGCGTAATTTCAACGACAAGGCAGTCATGCGTGATCAGATTGCCAATAAGGAGAAATGCTTACCTTTAGTGCCGAGGGCTACCATGGATGATTCTCGAACCTAATTCATTAAAAAACATCTACGCGCCTGCTTTTTCAATCCTCAAACGTATTCCAAGACAGAGATAATCAGTCCTCGTACCAGGGGATATTCCGTTTATTTTATATAAAACCAGTTTCTATGAAGAAAGAATTATTTGACCATATAATACGCTTGTCAGCTAACTATTCAAATAGAGTGACGTATCATTTAAATACGGATAAAAGAATTGAACTCGGAGATAAAACGAATCGTCGATGCCGCTTTTGTGGTAAACAAAATCCTGAGGTAAGATTCAAACAGATAAAGCATGCCATTCCTGAGCTAATCGGAAATAGAACATTGATTTCCATGTATGAATGCGATGATTGCAACGCTCACTTCTCAAAAATGGAAAACGATTTTGCTGCGTACATGGCACTATATCATTCCTTGGCACAGGTTGTGGGTAAACGAGGTGTTCCGACCTATAAACCGTCATCACAAGAGCGCTCGCATATCACTACGGACAATAGTGGGCTTCATATCGAACATTACGAAGGAGACCCCGAGTTGTTCGAATTAGACTCGACTACCAAGACCCTCCGTTGTAAAGGATTTCGATCTTATACTCCTGCTATGCTGCATAAGTGCTTGACCAAAATGGCACTGAGTATTATGCCGGAATCAGAAATGTTCTACTTCCAAAAGACCGTAGATTGGCTCAAAGAGGACATAAATCGACCGAAATATAAGATGAACACGCTGCCAGTATTCTTTTCAATATATCCAGGCCCCCGACCATTCAGGTTTCCGACAGTAGCCCTGTTCATGCGTAAGGAGAATGCAGTGGAAAATGTACCATATTGTCTGTTTCTGTTGGCTTACAGCAATTTTGTATTCCAAACATTCATTCCATTATGCGAAAAAGACTTAACCGCAACAAATACACAATTTACAATGCCATACATCCTAAATCCGCTGGATATGGAAGATCAAGCCAAAATCACTTTGGAACAACTCGACTGGGCTTCAACGATAAAAGTTCGAAAAGAACCTGTCTCATTTACACTTGGATATGAACGCATGGAGGATATACCTATCACACCGGAAGCAAACACACCATCTGACATTTCTCAGTCTTGATATGCTCCGAATGCTTCACCCCATAGGTCGTCGTCGCTGATTATGAATCCAGGTAAACAGTCATTTTATCTTATGTTAAATAATACTCCAAAAACCAACACATTTTCAAAGTCGAGCAATGATTAATATACTCCATTCCTTCTAAGTACACTAAAAAGAATAATTTACCACCAAACAACCTGATTGTTTTGCCAAGTAAATATACGTTGTTCCTTGCCGTGAGTCAGATTCCGAATCAAATACAATGCACCCTTGGGAGCATTATCCCACTCCACAGAATATCCCAGGGCTTTTTTTTCCCCTAGAGAAACCCAATCATTATCCCAATACCACATCTCATATATACATCCAGGCCAAATTTCATTCATATCGGTTCGAACACAATAAGCAATCGAAGTAATACGCCGTTGACCTCCTAAATCCAATACCGCTGACGTCCCATAAGGTTCTGCTGTAACGTAATAACTTAACGGATCACCATCGAACAAAGCTTTCGGGTCATTTGCCGACGAGCGTCCTGGTGTCCCACTCATTTTCCCGGTCAGCAACACTGTATCTTCATAGAACCGGATCTCCGCCAGATTTGCAAACGAGCTATCAGGAGCCACATAACGCAGATAGCGGAAAGTACAAGATTGTTCTACCGGATGAGATTGAAAAGGATGATCCTGAACAGATGTGATCTCGTGGAGAATGGTAGCATCTGAGAAATTCGGATGGTTAGCTCCCTCGAACCGTCCCCCGATAGCACGTTGAGCAAATTCCGCGAATTGTTCGTGTTGTGGATATTTGCGATCCAGTATAACCTTTTGAGTATGTTTGACATCTGCCACCAAACGCTCCGACATTCCGTCGGTATGGAGAATGAACGGTGCTTGAGCAGGATATTTTTTCCCCCTCAGGTAAAAAATTGGTAGGTAAACGATGCCATCTCCGATACCGCTATAAGGCGGGTCGGTTTTCGTATCCACCATAATACTGTTACCGATTTCAGTTCCTTTACGAATAGGAGCTCCACAGCCCAGATTCCGGAATTCTGCACAGCCTTTTTGTTTCTCTGCATACGCCACCGGGACCCATGAGGTATTATTAAAGCATGATAACCAAATCAACCGCCCAGGACTCTTTAATCCTTCGATTTTCACGTCTGCTACCTGCATATTATACTGCGTTGTCACATCCTCCATATCGTAGCCGGAAAAAAAGTCCGGTATATCTTCCACCTCTCGGAACCGATACAGAGCGTCGCTACGAAGTAACGAGAAACGTTTGCGATATATTTTGGGGATTTTATCCTTCACGACTAGAATACCCCGCTTCTGATACCCTATGCCTTCAGATTTACCCTCAGGCAGAATAATACTGTTCCATGCATGCGTTGAACTCCGGTTACCCCATGCAGGAATGAAATCCATACCAGCGGGAATACCTCGAGAGCGGAATACCTTGGCGGCATACTGCGTAAGCGTACCGCACGCACCAACTCCTACAGTCTTCATGTCACTCAAGGTAAGCGGTAATGGATAGTGTAGGATACCGGCACTATAACTCTGTCCGCTATTGTTAATCAATACGACACCCCATTTCAGTATACTGTCAATGTTTTGGAGCATATCTTCACCCGGACGTTCCAACGTCATGGCTAAAGCGCGCCAATCTTCGAGATCTTCATTTCCTTCTCGGTATGGCAAAACCCATTCGCAAAAATCTTCAAACGAATACCGTTTATGCCATGGGGTTTTTTCCCATGCCGCGAACGATTCATTGATATTGTGGATCAGGTAATCTGCGGATACGGTTTCCAAATCAGGCCGTACGATATAGCTGGCCGGCGAAGCCGACGATATAGAGTCAATCCTAATCCGGATTACATCCAACTGTTGGTCTGTCTTCTGGTCAATTGTTAATGCCCCTAATTCGGCCAGCAAACGACGATAACGATCGTGATTCAGAGCTGTGACAGTGTTCTTGCCCGGCATGTTAGCAATTAAGAAGTAGGCGGCTTGTAGTTTCTGACTATCTTCAGGTGCTTGATAATATCGGAGTACTTTTTCAAGTTCGACTCGGTTCTTTCCGGCCCGAGACAAAGCTTCTTTCGCAAGGGCTTTATTGTCGGGGACATGGCCTCCATTGGTGAATTGGCATCCCCACAGGATACAACAACAGGCTATGGTAGTACAAAGTAAGAGGATATGCCGCATAGATTCGAAGTATTTAGTCATCTTGGCTTGACTCACACATTGTTTTTTTACGTTTGAATGACTTTACGAGTGCTAATCCCAAGTTGAAAACCAAGTAGGCACACAACCCCATAAAGAGTAGTTGTACGAACACAGCTCGTAGGGTCCCAAAATCCGGCATCTTGCCAAACGAAAGTGATAATATGACTTCTCGTACCTTTCCCGGGAATGTGTCAATAAATGACCCGATAAAATGCGGAATCACATAGACGAAATAATATATGAAAAATAGATTCACGATAACAGAGTAGATGACGAAGAAAATTTTCTCCGCTCGACGCATGGTCAGTAAAAACGGTTTCTTCATTTGCCGCTTCTTCCCTGGACTGCTAAACAGATAGGCGAATAATTCACGGCTTCGCCCCCTAAGATTAGGAACACCTAGCAAATCAGACATGACCCAATATCCGTCGAATTTAAAGAATGGATTGAGCGTGAATATGAAATTGAAATTAATGATCACGATACAGTATTTCAATAGTTCGCTATCTGTAAACAGATAAATGACCAATAGTGGGATCAGGAAGATCAATTGAAAATAGACTCCGGCGAAATTGATCACGGTTCTTTTTTTTCGTGAAAGAGTCCAGACATTGGAGATATCTGTATAGAAAACCGGAAATATTAGATAGATAGCAAAACCGATCGATCCGTGGTCGACTCCAAAGAATTTGCAGGCTGCTGCATGACCAAGTTCGTGAAACATAGAAGAAAAAAGAAATAGGCCTACCAATCCCATTAGCATGGGTGCCGTCATGTCGTCGATGAAAAAATCCATTGTAGTCCCAGTAAAGAATAACACCTCCAATGTTGCAACAAGAAGCAATACCGGAAAAATCACCCCTAAATGGAATAACCTTTTGAGTGGCTCGGAGTAGCGACTAATCGCTCTTTCTGACAATAGGTCTTTTCGAAATAAGAATGATTTCGTCCGTTTACTCCCTTCGATCTTGGGTACGAACAACGGAGAAATGCACGATTGTATCAATATCTCAAATTCCTCGGAAGTATACGATCTACCACGCTTCTTTGAAAATCTTTCAATAGCATCTTCTATGGATATAGACTCCTGTAGCGAAACGATCAGATCTACCACAGGCTCACTAACCTCGAAATGTCGACCACTGCGGGATACGACATATCTACGCCAAGAGTTCGAAGTTTCCAACGTATGGATCGTTATCTCTTTTAGACCGTCACTACTGTATGTATATATCATGGTCATTATTGAATGAAAAAGCCATATCATAAATCAATGATATGGCTATCGACCGGAATCCGGAGGTACATTAAAACTCCACTGAGACTGTAATCTTTATCTCTCCATCCAAATCTACATCAGCCCCACCGTCATCAGCCAAACCATGCACATTGAGCATGTTCGGCAACATGAGCGGATCAGTTTCCAAACGTTCGTCCAAAGTCTCCACTAAAAAGTCAGACCGGAGTTCTTCGTTTAACAGAACCATTTTGTCGTTGTCATCTAGTTTTTTCATAACCTCTTAATTTTAAAGTGATAAAACTTTCATCCACTCTCTTCGCTTCAAAGATAGTGCTTTTGGGAATTACAAACAAATGCATTGAGTTATTTTTTGAATTGATGTAAATCTACAACCGAGTCTTTTCATCTTCAGCCCCAGACTGGATTACTTTTGATTTAACAGCCTTGCCTACCTTGAAATTATACCTGACCAACAGAGACAAAGTTCGGTAATTTTGCATGACAAAGGTCTGGCGATAATAGGTCGGGTCGTCTACCATTATCCTCAAGCGCTGAGATTCGAACAAATCGTTAATTCCAACGGAACAGACCAACCTATTTTTCATAAAACTTCGCTTGAGCGCCAGATCAACCCGATAGGTGTGATTGGATATGTAATTTCCAGAGAGCGCGGGTGAGCGGTAGAATAGGCTTAGGTCTATATACCATTTGTCTCGGAGCGTGAAGATGTGATTCATGTTTCCCAAAAACATATTCTTGTGTCGCTTGATACCTGCAACTTCCGTATTGACATTGATGTAAGTCAGCGAAGTATTCATTTTCCACCACTTGAAAAAGTTGATTGGTAAAGAAAGGTTGACGAAATAATTCCGATTGTTTTGGATATTTTCTTTCCGATAGATGATAATATCTGGATCTTGCGAATCGACAGTCGTGATTTGCGCAATGGCATCATTAATCAGTGTCATGCCTCCCGCCAAAGTGTATTTCTGATTGAACACCCAAGTTAGACTCAAATCGTTGAAATAGGATGGCCTCAGGCCTGGATTTCCTTCGATGTAAGCGTATTCGTTCATCGGAGTTCGGAACGGATTAAGATCCGAGAAGTTAGGCCTTCGTATCTTACGGCCATAATTAAGTATCAAAATATGTTTCATGGACTTGACCAACGGGAGCATAATGTTGATGTTCGGAAACAGCCCGAAATAGTTCTGATTCGGTATGTGATTCACTTGGTTTGTCGTCGGTTCCGCATAAGTATACTCTCCGCGGAGCCCAACCCCTATTGACATATTATTCTTAAAGCGAGTTGTGTACTTGACATACAGAGCCCCAATATTTTCGGCGTATCGATTCATGCTACTCAGGTTGCCGATTTCATGCCAGCCCCCTCGGTCATAGGCATAGTCGGTCGTATTATCCATCAGGTTGTAATTGTATTTGGCCCCAGTTGATAACTTGGAACGCTCGCTCAATGGTAGATCAAAATCGACCGATACTGAGTAAAGATGATTGGTGGTGAAATAACTACTCCGGTACACTGTATCATAATTTTGCTGCCCTGAGAAAATACTACTATAGTTCGTGTTATCGCCGACCTTACGGTAGTTATAATCGAGTAGCAGCTTTAAAAGTGAACCCCGATCGTCCAAAGTCCAAAAATAGTTTCCCGCTACTCCGACTTTGTCGGTAGCTGCCGCTCCAAGATACAGGCTCCGAACCTCAGTCACACCCGATTGTGGATCCGTCTGCTTTGTGAAATTATTGTGCGTATTGTCCCGACGGTTTGATGTGTAATTTACTTCAAGTCCAAAACTTTGCCGGTCGCTGATGTCGTATGTGCCTCCGACAACAAACTGCCAATAGTCACTCGTATCTTTACGTAATCCTTGCGATGATTGCGATATTCTAGACCCTGTTTTGAACAGATTATCCTCCGAAACTTCACTCGTCCTGTTGCTTCTGGAATAAGACACAGTTGTGTAAACATTAAACTTGTTGAGCCGGTATTTGATATTAAATGAAGGCTCTGTACTCCAATATTTTCCTGAAGACAGTGCCTGCTGATAACGCATTGAAACAGAACCATCCAACCCATTCTCTCGTTTTTTCTTTAATGTCAACTTGATCACTCCTCCGCCCATACTCGCATCATATTCAGAACCAGCAAATGGAATCACTTCAATTCTTTGAACATCTTCTGCTTTGATATTACGCAAATAATTCATCAAATCCTCACCTGTTTCCCGCAACGGCCTTTCATTGACAATCACACGAGTCCCTCCTCGTCCATATATACTAATACCACCTCTTTGACTAACAATAATTCCAGGAACCAATTGTAATATCTCTTGAGCATCACGACCCACTACTAAAGGTGAATTATCCAAATGCAAAATAAAACGGTCTGCTTCGCGGACAATCCTATTTCCCCGAACAGTCACTTCATCTGTAGCAAATACAGGCAAATCCACCCAGAGCGTATCAAGTTGAGTATCTGCAGACACTTTAAGCGGAGCAGAATACAACTTTTTCCCGAGATAAATCAGAGATACCAAGTATTGTCCTTGATACAAGTCACAACTGAATCCCCCATCCCTGCCAGTTAAGGTCCCTATGGGTGGCAAACTGTCTGCGGCAGAAAATGAAACTGCTATATATTCTACAGGATTACTATCCATATCGCAGACTGTTCCGGATAATCTCACCAGTACATTTTGGGCAGCAACAATTCCTGAACTAAAGAAAGTTATAACCAAAATAGCAATTCTTGTGAAGAGGCTCATAAAGAAATCGTATATTTGCAACAAATATACAATATCATATTTGGGATTCTATCAGCAACTTAGAAATTTATTTTTACCATGAAATACAAATATTATTCGTACTTTCATTGTGAACAGCCAATAGGTAATAAGAATGACTTCACTTTCAACCAATAGTCTGCAAAAATTGATTGTATGGATACTATTTATCATCTTTTCAGCACTACAATGCTCAATCCAAGACCCTTATTTCTTAACAGGAATAATATCAGCAGGAATATTGACATATATAATGGCCTCGAAAAGTTTTCATTTTTCGATGACCGATTGTTTTATTGGTGGGATATGGTTCTTTGCAATTTTTACAACAATAAGTTCTTCATTGCCTGTTAGTTTCGAACTATCTCATGTCCGCAATATCACAATTGCGATAATCTTTTATTTCATCCTGCGTAGCACATATCTAAATTCAACTAACACAAACAAATTATTGTTGCTGTTTAGCCTGTTCGCCGGAACTACTTCCATATTGGCAATTATTTCATTCCTATACTTCAAAAGCAACTTGACCATTGTAGGACTCACCAATATATATGATTTCCGATTCCTTTACCATCCGGTCGGTACATCAGCCAATACATGGGGAGCATATTCACTATCTTACATAGGAGTAATAGTTCTATCTATATATCGATATCGGAAAGAACGAACAAAAGTTATCTGGCTCATGGCAATATTAGTGCCCGTAGTTTTTAGCCTAATTATAACATTTTCCAGAGGGGTATACATATCCTATGCATTGTTACTAGCAGTTTTAATAATCTCCATATGTCGGAAGCGAACATTCACATTGAGTAAAAAAATCTTATGCTTAGCGAGTTGTATCATCATCCAAATGGCGATGATCTTGCCTGTTTGGCAGGAAGTAAGCCAAACCTTGGCAATGACAACCACTGTTTCCCAACAAAAAAGTATTGAAGGACGTATTAATGCAGCACAAACGGCTTTCAACATTTTCAAAAAACATCCTTTGACTGGCGTAGGTCCTGGCAACTATTCGCTAGCTGCTGACTTGGAAATTTATAATAATGATAACCAAAGTTTTCTATCCGCCAGCCCAACAATAGCCATTTTGATCGCCGAACAAGGAATAATCCCCGTAATCCTATGGATCAGTATAATAGTGGCTCTGACAATCAAACTCTGGAGAAAACAAAGAACAACGTGGGATATTCTCTGGATATATGTCAGTTTGGTTGCTATCGCATTGCGCGAAATTAGTCTACCAATCTGTTTCGAAAAGACAGGTGTTCTGTTGGTGATATTTTTATTCATAGCTTTGCTTCAAAACTCAACAACTGAGGCACAGATGGCTATGTCAACCTCCAATAGGACTCACCGAATATTTTGGATTCCGCTATTAATGGCAGGTACAATATGTTTATACGGAATTATTCGACAACAAAATGAACGAGCAAACTCTTATTTTTTAACCTATCTAAAAAATAATGATTTGATTAACGCAGAACATTATATCGGTTCAACAATGCAGCAATTTCCTTATCTGGTCAACCGAGGATTATTGTATATGCAATTCTACAAACTTACCGAAAAAGGCTCCTACTTAGATCAGGCAGTCGTTTGTTTTGACAAAGCAATTCAGATGAATAACATTGATAATCGTATTCGGCATTATCGAGCTATCGCCAATGCACAACAGGGCAAAACCGAACAAGCCGAAGCAGAACTTAACCAACTGGTCACACAATCACCAGCCAATACACTTTATCGTCTGTCACTTTTTAGGTTGCAATATGAAAGATCTGAAAAAAAATTAGCCGCTACAAATTTGGTACGGGCCATCTTACTCTCTCCTCGGCTCTTGGATACACAATACTGGGCTGATATTGCATCTGCAGATAGCATTTTTGCTACCATCATAACCAATCAACTAAACTTAGCCATCAGCAAGTCCAATTCGTCTGACCCCATAATCCAAGCTAAATACGGAAAAATATTATTATCACTTGGAGACACAGTAAAGGCCCAGCATATCTTAGAAGATGTCGTCACTCAAATGCCTGGCCTTTCACGTCCTTGGTGTTATCTGGGGCTCATATATCGTAACCAAGGGAAAGTCAAAACCGGAACAACATACATTAAGCGGGCACTGGCACTAGATCCCGGAGATGCTTTCATAACACACTGTTTATCAGATAATCCAACAAACATTCACAGTTGTGTAAAAATGGATAATATGGCTTTTCTTGAAGAGAAATATGCTATAAAATTTAACCACTGGTACGGTTGTAAAAAAGCACCTATAGTGATTTTTTAAAGCATTATTTTTTCTTTATCAATCCAACACCACCGATTTATCCTATGAAAAAGATTTTGTTAAACTGGTGTCCTCCGGCAATACCCAACCAACCAGCTCCCGGGCTTTCAGTCCTTAAAGCACATTTAGAAGCTAACGGATACGAAACTACCATTAAATACTGGAATCTTTTTTTCTTCCGGCTTCAAAAGGAATTTTTCCTTTTAGGTAATCAAATTCTGACCATCGACAGATCTGATTTGCTAAAACTATTCCCTTTCCTAAATTATCTGGGACATAAATCTGGCGATCGCTCTATTGTCGAAAACATAAAGTCGGCTATACTAGCCATACATCCCCAATTTCAATCCAAAGGAAATCGATTTTTGGATCATTATCTTGCAGAATGTTCGAAACGAATTGAAGAGCTACTCGACGAAGAAATAGAAAAAATAGACATATCCCAATACCTATATATTGGGCTATCCGGTCAATTTCAACAGTGGGTATTCGGCAATATACTCGTTGAACGAATTAAGATGAAACACCCTGGTACAATCGCTGTTATTGGTGGATTACCTGCACGCGAAACGGCAACAGCTATACTAAGGAATTTTTCGGTTTATGATTTCGCATTATGGGGCGAAGGGGAAAATTCTTTACTCCGAGTGACCCAAGTAATTAATCCAGATGAAGAAGAAACTGACATGCGATCAATCCCGAACTTAGCATATCGGGATAACGGATCAATTGTAACTACAACTGGCAGAAATTCATACATTGAGTTAGACGCACAAACACTGTCGAATTTTGAAGATTATATCGAACAACTTCATGCTACAAATACTCAAGTTACTACTTTCTTGCCGATAGAAGGTAGTCGAGGATGCCACTGGCGTAAATGTAGATTTTGTTTTCTGAATGCGGGTTACAAATACAGGCAAAAAAGCCCGTCCAAAATTGTCGACGAGATCAAACAGCAAATCAATAAATATAGGATCCACTCCATAGCATTTTTAGATAATGATGTTATTGGTCAAGACCCTGAACGTTTTTCTCTTTTACTTGATTTACTAATTAAATACCGAAAGGAAAATCCCAAATTCCGAATCAAACTTGCGGAAATAATCACCTTTGGTTTAAATTCTGATACAATCAAAAGAATGTGGTTGGCAGGATTCCATACAGTACAGATCGGCTATGAATCTCCGAGCAACAAAATACTCGGAAAGATTGATAAAAAAAACACCTTTGCCAGTAACTTGCTCTTTATCAAGTGGGCAACCATCTATGGAATTAAGATTGCAGGCATGAACATTATAAAGAATCTTCCAGAAGAAACTACGGAAGACATTTATGAAGCTATTCACAATCTATTATTCTTACGATTCTCACTACTAAAAGATCAAAGGCAGCATTCTAGTTCCGCTTTAGCCATTAACAAGCTGTCTCGATATTTTAAAGAAATCAATGCACAAGGAAATCTTGGGGAATGGAATTCTTCATTGCTAGAAAACTTTTTTCCCTCAGGTTATCTTGATGATCGTTATAGCCTATTAGAATGTGTCAGATTAAGATATAACATACAATGGGATAAATTTTTCAAAGTTGAAGAATTTTATCTTAACCATCCTCATACTTACAACTTGATATCTGACGGAAATACAATCCAATACATTGAGTATAGAGATGGAACTCAGATCACTCAATCTTCGTTCGAGCAAAATTCATTGAGTTGGCAGATATTGCAGGCTGCTAATGATAGCGTATGCAGTTTAGACCAGATATCCATAAAGACGGGATGTCCCGAAACAAGTTGCATTACTAATACAATTGCTGAACTCGAAGATTTGGGACTGTTATACTCCAGCCGCACATCGGACGAAATCGTTACCATCATCAATACATCGTTAGTTAAATAATATAACAGCGCATGGTAATAGTAAGTACTACGTTAAACCTATTGTACATTGATTAATTAATCACCACAAGTGGCTTGTGCACCTGGGAATCTATTTGTTGTCCCCGTTTTATTTTATCATTGTTATTTATCTTATGTTAAATAATGGGATCTTTCCACAACTGTTCTATAAGGCGCTCCCACCAGGCTTATGTTTGTGTGGGAAGATACGAGGCGTTTTGCTCGATTTTTGTTATATTTGTTTCAGAAAGAATGAGGGCTATGATTTTCAGCGACTGGCGACAAAAAAGCAAGGGTTTGCAAGTTTCCAAAACGCTGTTGTGGGAGTATGACCTGACGCGTTTCGACTGGCAACGGTTCCGAGTCATTGTCATGCAACGGGTGGTGGAACGGGGAACCATGGAGGACTTTTATGCCGCTATCCGGCTCTACGGCGGAATCACCAAAGTCCGCGAGATCATCAAAGAGATTCCGACACTATCCGATATCGATATGAATTTCGTCTGCTCGGTGTTCGGACTCCAAAAAGAGCAACTGAGATGTTACACGAGGAGACTGTCGAGAGAACGACTCTTGAACGCTTAACCGCCTCGATGCACGATCCTGAGCTGGCAAACTTCAATCTTGCCGGAGGAACTGCGCTGGCCTTGTATATCGGACACCGAAAACGCATCGATCTCGATTTATTCACACCGGAATCTTTCGACGCGACAGAATTGGGTGAGCAGTATGGATTATTCGTCGGTACTTTCAACCGGAAAAATCACTGAGAGGAATGGAACCGAAAGAGGAGCTGGCAACCGATTTCCGATTTCAGAAATACGGCATTGCTCCGAAATCGGCTGCCGATTTCGCGTTCTTGTTGCACGGTTTCCATTTCTTACGAGAAGACGGAACGATGGCGATTATCTTGCCCCATGGTGTCTTATTTCGAGGAGGGGTAGAAAAGCAAATCAGAACCAAACTCCTGAAAGACGGGCATCTCGACGCCGTTATCGGATTACCTGCCAACCTTTTCTTTTCCACAGGAATTCCTGTTTGCATCCTGGTGCTGAAGAAGTGCAAAAAATCTGACGATGTGCTATTTATCAATGCCAGCGAAGGATACAAAAAAGATAAACGACAAAACCGATTGCGCGAAGGGCAAAATGGCGAGCCGGACGATATTCGGAAAATCGTAGAAACGTATCAGTTTCGTCGAGAAGAGCCACGCTATTCCAAGCGGGTTTCGTTGGAACGAATCGAACAGGAGGATTTCAATCTGAATATTACCCGCTATGTCAGTACAGCACAAAAGGAAGAGTCCATCAATCTACAGAAAGTCAATAAAGAGCTGGACGAGATCGCGAAAAAATCGAAAGAGACGTTGAATCGCCATAATGAATTTCTCAAGGAATTAGGATTACCTCCTATTATCGATTAAACATCGCAGCCCGCAGTCGAACGCGGGCTGTGAACTTATTTAGGGCATGAACAAATAGGCCAAACGAGGTGTCAGTCAATAAGAACCGGTGCTTTCGCGCAATTATTTTCGAACGTTTCGTTTACCCATAGACTGGTTTTACCTTTTTCAGCTCCAATCACTGCCACCTTATATTTTCTTGTATGCCGTTTTCCCGTTCTTGTGCCGCGTGTAACCCGCCAGTTTCAGGTAGGCGTCCACACTCATTCCCGCCTCTCGGGCCATCTCCATGGCATGAGCGATCGAAATCGTATGGAACCCGCTCACCCGCGCCCGCCGCACTGCCGACTCCCGTTCCGCCTCGATCTGTTTCGGTGACTTGTACAACCCCGCCTTGAGCCGGATCGTAAACCGAACCCGGTCATACGTCCGCCCCGTCTTCAATGGTAAAGCTTCCACCAGCAAGTCCGTATGCAGATTAATCTCCGCCAAGGTCCCCGCCGGCACCTCCATCCCCTCGCGATTCACATCCCGCCGCTCGCGCCACACTTTTGCACTCCCCTTCCCTACGCTCTCGATCCCGATCACGTATTTCAGGAAATTGCTGTTGGCGTTCTTGTTCCGAAGCGGGTCATAAGCCGGACTCTGGTCAGTATAGGTGATCTCCCGCAGCCGGTCGAGCGACACCTCCCAAACGCCCCCCGCCATCTTGTATTTGTTCTTGAATTGGGTATAGAGCCACATCGCATATTGGCTGCTCAGGTCGATGTAATACCGCGTTTCGAGCGTGGCGAACTGGTTGAGTTGCAGGAGGAACTGCCGCGCGTCGTCGGAGAACTTGATGGTGACATAATTGGAGTTCTCGGCGTCAAACTGCATCCGCGAGAGCCACCACCACGCCCCCCACTTCTTGGAACTGATCCGGTATTCAATTGGGTTGTTCCCGATCTCGCGGATCGCGTTCCGCACAATATCATACCGGTCGTTGTTCCGCTCCGAAAGGTTCAGATACCGGAACAGGTCGGTGATATTGATATGCCACTCCGGAAACAAATCGGCCGTCGTATCCAGATTCTGCGCCAACGCAAAAAGAAGCTTCTGGGCATAAATACCCAGTTTATAGCGATGCTTCTCGATCAGTTCATGCGAGATATGCGCCGCCCGATCGGGATGGTATTTCCGTATTTTGTTGCTGGTGGTCACCGTATGCGGAGTCTGTTATTCGATCTGGCCTCGGAGCGTCTCCCCTACTCCACAAAGATAGCTTTTTTGTTTCAAATCCCAGCGAAATCTGCCTCACTGGGATTTATTCTTTTCCCTGGCTTTCCCGCCCGAGTTTTACTTTCCCGGAATCATGGCTGTACCTCCGACAACTATTCTCTCGTTCTTAAAATTCTGCCCATTTCCTCCTATTCGCGGCCTATCCTACAAGAGTTGCCGGCCTCGAACCCTACTCTTCTTTGTCTACGCACCAAACGGGCAATACGACAAAAATCGAAAGCCCAACTCTTTCCGCTCTTTCTGTGATAACCGTCCGTCCAGACGCGGATTCCTTCCGTCCATCCTCGGATTCAGTCCGTCAAAACTAGGATTTACACTCCTATTGTCTGGAAAAACAAACAGTTATAACAGTCTACAATATAAACAATAGATAACAATATAAACAATACTCTTTTTTGGGGCTTCGCCCCGATGTCCGTTTTTAGGTGTTGAAGCATTTCACCAACCGAAAATTCAGTCAAAAATGATTTTTTCAGGAATAACCTTCATTCATCCTCCATGCGACTAGTTTTATAGTTATACGGTTTCTCGTCGTAAAAAACAATCCGATTCAGCCTATTTTAAAGCCCTCCAAAAGTCCAAACAAATAATTCCGAGAAAAAAACGCAGAAACAAAAATAGATAAAATCCAGAGCCTAAAATCTCATCCTGGTTTCATTCATCAATCTCCACCGTCCTAAAATCTGCGCTCTCACATGTAACCCCATTTCACTAAATCCTAGTTTTAACGGACTCGCCCCAAACCACTATTTCATTATATTCCGTGCTTACTAGGATTTAAAATCTCCGAGAACTCACCGAATTTCCTAAGAAACCGAGCCACTTTTTGCAAGATACTAACAATACTAATCAGCCGATTCGGTCATTTCATTCGCATCATACTTTCTGTACGTTACATACGGTTTACTCCATTACATTCGACATCATGCTACAGAAGATCAAACTAACCGGGTTTCGATTACCATCAATTCGACGTAAACCGTTTCCGTTAAAACTAGGATTTCTACCTTTCCTCACCCTATACATCCTATAATACACCATACTAATAATACATATTAATCGCATCCTAATCACAATCTTAATTATCCGTATTCACCTAACAATAATATCATACTTATTAAACATATGATATATTTAATATTGACTATATGTGTTACAAGTATTACCAATATGAGGCATACAATAAGCACATATCATAATATACATATGATACTTATATGTAAAATTATGCGAGTGGTGATTAAAATAATTATATATCATATAATGAGACTTAGTCGCATGATGCTACCAATTAGTATCGTGTGGTAATTTAATATGATCATAAAAATACTTACGAGAGACAGGAAATGAAACCTCTATTTCCGTGGTTTTTTCTCCCGTACCCGAACGAAGGCCGGACGTTCGAAAACTTCGTAAGTCGTATGTTTCCGCAGCAGCTCGATCGCCTCGATCAAAGCCTCTGTCAGTGTATACTGTGGATCGCCATCCGCCAGCGCCCGGCAATATTTGTAATTCTTGAGATATTCTACCTGTTCGTATGGAAGCACGAACGAGATCCGTTCTCGCTCAGGCATCTCCGCAGGCAGGGCTGTCTCTTCCGTCGAAACGACCCGATCGATCGCTGTCCGACGACCGGTTGATGGAGTTGGTGCAGGGGCCGAAATCCTGCGTTCCGGGATAGCGGATTTCTCTTCACGGACGGTTTTCCGTGCGTTGCCCTTGCTGCGAGTGGCCAATAACCTCTCGGCCTCAGCCTCCAGGGCCGGAAGTTCAGTTTCCAACCGGTCGAGCTCCTCGGCAATCTCTTGTTGTGTATCGGTCTCCTGCTGACCGGCCTTGCCGGTGCCGAAAAATATATCTACCGTATCGAGTACGTCTTTCTTGGCCATAGTGGGAGTTATAAGTGAGGTCAAAGATAACAACTTTTCGCATCATACTAATCGTTAATACGAAAGATATGGTCCAAAAATAACGGTTCTCGGATAATTCTCACTTATTTTTTTCTAATGGCCTGGATACCTGTGAAGTAGGGTAGTGGTGAGAGGTGTTTTTTCGCAGTTTCTTTCTCCAGATCCCTCGCCGTACTGCGATAGCAGGTGTAATTACATCCTTCCTGAAACGGAATATGTGCCGGGATAGTATAGCTTTAAGAGAATTACAGAAGATCCTTTACGTGCGATTGAATATGATGATATTAAGTATTGTATAATTTAGTATTATATGTGCGATAATAAGAAATCCGGCATTTGCTTTTCATAAAGCAAATGCCGGATAGGGTAGGGGATGTATGTGAAGAGGTTATTGTTCCTCCTGAACCGACATGCCGATCTTGTCGGTGATCTCTTCGGCCAGGGATTTGTAGTCCTGGGCTACTTGCGAGCCGCCGTCGTAGTCGAAGATGTTCTGTCGCGACTCTTCGGCGCGCACGATCCCCTCGGCGGCCCTGATTTTGGTCTTCATCACGCCGGCCGTGAGGTTGTCGCGTTCGAGCTTGTCGAGGGTCGCCTTGCTGACTACTTTCCGCTCGTCGAAGAAGGTGAGTACGATCCCTAAAATGGTCAGTCCGCTGTTCAGGCTGGTCTTGACTTTGCGCACGAAGTCGAGCATGATCCCCAGCCCGTCATACGAGAACGATGATGGTTTGAGCGGCACCAGTGCGAACTCTGACGCCACTAAAGCGTTGATCGTTACGAAGTTCAAGGCGGGCGGGCAGTCGATTACGCAGATGTCGTAGTCTGCGCGGATCGGTTCGAGCAGGTTCCGGAGGATATATTCCCGGTTGAATTCGTTAATGATCTGGAGTTCGATGGTGGAGAACCGGATGTTGCTGGGTATCAGGTGTAAATTCTCGCTGATATGTTCGACTTCGAGCGGACGTCCCTTGAAAAAGTCGTAGATATTATATTGTGCTTTCGAGCCCAGTGCCTCGGTCATATTGCTTTGCGGGTCGAGGTCTACGGCCAGGGTGCGGAAACCTTTCTTGGCATAGTACGAGGCGAGGTTGATCGCTGTCGTAGTTTTGGCGACGCCGCCTTTCTGGTTGATGATCGATATGGTTTTCATGGCTGTTCGGTGTGTGTCGATACGTGCGTAAAGGTAGGTTATTTTTTCGAGATTGGCATGTACGGGTGGGGATGGAATGGGGCAGAGGAGGGTGTATTAATTAGTATAGTTAGTATTTATTATATTATATGTGTAATTAGTACGATAATGATTTGATTTATCGATCGTATGATTATTTAGTTATGTATCTGGATATCTACGTAACCGATGGGGTGTAAAATCCTGTGACTCTTTTGAAATGAATTGTTTGTTTCTTGCTGAGATGGGGTTGATCGGTGACGGCAAGGTGTGTATTTGTATATACAAATACTTGTAATAATCTGACATACATCTTGTTGTATGAGCCTTTAACATTGTTAAAGGCTGTAACTCGTCCCTTGGGTCGGGGAGTGTTATCCGATTCAATAGGGATTGGTTCTACCGGATTTGTGTTCTGTTGCCCTTGAAATATTTGTAGATGTAAAATTTGATTTTATTTTTGCAAGAAACAATGTTCTCCATATGATCCACCGAACCTTAGAAGACAAACTGCGAC
Source organism: uncultured Rikenella sp. (assembly GCF_948810725.1). Lineage (NCBI taxonomy): Bacteria > Pseudomonadati > Bacteroidota > Bacteroidia > Bacteroidales > Rikenellaceae > Rikenella > uncultured Rikenella sp. The sequence goes on along the minus strand of NZ_CAQIVA010000033.1, from coordinate 300 downwards.
AGCTCGCTACGAAATACCCCTTTGTGACCATCACCGGCCCCAGGCAGTCCGGCAAATCGACCCTCGCCGAGATGACCTTTCCGGACTATCACCGTGTCTCGCTGGAAGACTTGGACAACCGCGCCTTCGCCGCTGAAGATCCCCGCGGATTCATCGCCACCTACCCCGCCCGAACCATCATCGACGAGGTACAACGTGTCCCGAGCCTGCTCTCCTACCTCCAGACCCATGCCGACCGCGAACGCCAGACCGGCATGTACATCCTCACCGGGTCGCAAAACACCGAACTGATGGAGGCCG
>NZ_CAQIVA010000032.1:0-21358 GCF_948810725.1 uncultured Rikenella sp. | reverse complement strand
AGCATTTCCCGTCCACGGGACGTGGGGCCCGCGCGGCCCGAGCGCAGTACCCTCCCGTAGCTAAAGCCGCGCGCCGCCGCCTAAAGAGGGAAATCGTCAAAATGCGCTGGCGCGTTTTGACAAGATTTCCCCAGGCGCGCGAAAGTGCGGCGGAGCGATAGCGGAGCCGCAGTGAGGCGGACACGGGGCGGAGAACTGGGCTTTGCTTTGGGCTGTGCTTGTTCTTCGGGCGGGAAAACCGACTACGGTTTTCCCGCCGCGCTGGGCCGAGCTTGGGACTGAGATTTGGACTGTGGGTTGGGCTGAACTGTTGGCCGAGCTTTGGTCTTTACTTTAGGGCCGAGAGCGAGTAGCTCAGTCCCCGTGTCAACGGTCGGCCCGCAGCCCCCGGATGCAGAGGGGACGCACAGCGTCTTTTACTGGCCGCCTCGGCCTTAATATTTCGTTCTCCGCTGGCTGCGGCCGAAAAAATGGCTGTGTTCTCGCGACCCTTTATAGGGTCGCGCGGTTCTTCGAACCGCAATAAATGAAAAAAAAGGTGACGGCCTAATTTAGGATAGCTCCGATGGGCTTCGGGTAGAGAATGCAGATAGCTTGTGGGGCAGGCCTGTGGAGATAGAGGCTGCTGTTTGGGGTGGTTCCAGCCCATTGCCCACCGCACGCTGCTCGACCCCGTTTATTCCGAGAGGCAACGCAACTGAAAACCATAGCCGCGACCGTCCGAACCGCTGGTGTACTGGTACTGCGAATGAAAATTCAAGTCCTGTCCGTAGATACCGCTCGTGACGGAAGACCAGCTGGAACCGTAGTTACCGACAGTCACCGGCTCGCCGTTCGCCAGATTGCGGTAGCCCGGGGCGGAGCTGCTCGGCCCCGTTTATTCCGAGAGGCAACGCAACGGAAAACCGTAGCCGCGACTACCCGTGCTGTTGGATGCAAACCACGTTGCATTGAAACCCAAATATGTCCCACGGTAGCGATCTCCCGAGTCATAGGGCGTGGACGACCAGCTGTATCCGCTGTTGCCGACGCTCGCCAGATCGCCCGAAGGACCATTCACGCCTGAGTCACGGAAGCCCGGGGCGGGGACGCTCGGCACGCGAAAGATGGGCGCCTCGGCCCAAGGCGCCTATAAACCGAGCCCGCGGAAACGGCCTGAAGGCAACCGGACAAAAGGCAACCGGACAAAAGGCAACCGGACAAAAAGAACCTAACAAACTAAAAAACAAACCTATATCATGCTGCGTGTGTTTGCATATCCTTTCGGTCGGCTGAGCGTTCGGGCTTTGCTGTGGGGATTCGTGTGGTTCGGCGGCTGCGGAGCGACGGCGGCACAAGCCTCGGCCGGAGCGGCGGACAGTACCGCGATCACCGCACGAGACCGGCGGCGGATCGAAAAGGCGGAGGCCAAAGCACAGCGGCTCGCCGAAAAACGGCGCATGCGGCAAGACCTGACCATCGACCAACGCAAACAACTCAACGAACGCGTCAAAGAGATGGATGGGATCGCTGTCGGACAGCACGTCCGCATCTCGGGCGGAGCCAAAGGATCGCCGTTCGATCCCGAAACCGACAGCTTGTTCAGGAGAGGGCGGTATATCCGCACCACACTGCGACCCGACAGCGCGTTGATCCGCGCAGCGGGATTCGACAGCATTCCGGCTTTCCGGACGGCGCCGGATACGCTCATCGCCAGCCGATTCAGCGACTCGCTGCTGGTGCAATACGTGACCGACTCGACTTTGTGGAAAGCACCGTTCCGGATCGCGGGGCTCACCTATCCGGAGGCGGACAGCACACAGTCCGGCGCGGCGGAAGGAGGGAAAGACGGGAGCGGAGGGCTGCTCTCGGCAGAAGACTCGGCCCGGCTCTTCAAACCCCGGTTCCGGATTACGCAAGACACCATTTCGGCGGGGAGACACACCCTCTTCTCGGCCATTGCGCCGGGATTCGGGCAGATATACAACCGGCAGGCGTGGAAACTGCCGATCCTCTATGGCGGCGTGGGGGGATTTCTGGCCGGCGGGTTCGTCTTCCACAACCGATACAAAACCTACAAAGCGGAGTACGACCGCGCGGTGGACTTGCGGCTGCCGCCGGACATACAGCGGCGGGCGAGGACACAGATGCGGAACGCGGGGAGCGGACAGACCCTGATGTTTGCCATGGCGGGGGCCACGTACCTCTACTTTGTGGCCGACGCGGTCTTCAACTACCGCGGGCCGGTCGACCCGGTGCGAAAGGCGACCACGCTGGCGGCGGTATTTCCAGGGATGGGGTTCGTCTACACCAAAACCTACTGGCGGCTGCCGATCTACTACGGCGGGTTTATCGCCCTGGCCACGGTGATCGACTACAACAACCGGAACTACCAGCGGTACAAGACGGCATACGACGCGCTGACGGACGGAAACCCGTCGACGGTGGACGAGTTCGGGGGACGGTACTCGCCGGAGATCCTCTCGCGCGTGAGGAGCGCTTACCGGAGGGACCGCGACCTGGCGATCATCGGTATGGCGGCGGCTTATCTGCTCAGTATCGTGGACACCTATGTGATCGCTTCGCTCAAAAACTGGGACGTGGACGAGAACCTCTCGGTGAGGGTCGAGCCCACGATGATCGACAGCCGCTTCAACGGACGGCCGGTCAGTCCGGCTCAGGGGACGGCATACGGGCTGGCGCTGAGCTTCCGGTTCTGAGAGGGACGACGACGAAAAATTGACTAACCAACCATATCATGCGAAAATTCCGACTCACAACCGATGGGGGATATAGATGGGGGGGGCTTTCTCTCTGCCTCTTCGGGGCGATGCTGGCGCTGCTCGCCGCGAGCCCGCTGAGGGGGGGGGCGCAGACGGGAGATACCCGCTCGTTCGGCCGGCTGGCGCTCCGCGGGACGGGGGCGAGTACCTACGACTCGCTGCTGGCCAACTTCAAACACCGGAACATCGTCGAATCGTACGACAAGTTCGTGAACGAGTTCATCGACGTCGACCTCGACCACGTGGACATGCGGGGCGCGCTGCCGGACGAGGTCTATGCCGAACGGCTCAAGATGATGGCCACCGAGGTGCAGCTACCCTATAACGACATCGTCAAGAAGTACATCCTCACCTACACCCGCCGCGGAGGGACGATGGAACGGGTGCTGGGGCTCGCGCAGTACTACTTCCCGATCTTCGAGGAGGCGCTGTACCGCTACAAGCTGCCGATGGAGCTCAAAATGCTGCCGGTGATCGAATCGGCGCTGGTGCCGAGGGCCCAGTCGCGCGCGGCGGCGGTGGGACTCTGGCAGTTCATGCTCCGGACGGGGAAGGCGTACGGACTGGAGATCAACACGTTTGTGGACGAACGCAGCGACCCGGTCAAATCGACCGAGGCGGCGTGCCGCTACCTGAAGGACATGTACCGGATGTACGGCGACTGGACGCTGGTGATCGCGGCCTACAACTGCGGGCCGGGGAACGTCAACAAGGCGATGGAGCGTTTCCGGACGGCGCACGGGGGACGCAACGCGGCGACGTACTGGGACTTGTACGAGTACCTGCCGCGCGAGACGAGGGGCTACATCCCGGCGTTCATCGCGGCGACATACGCCTATACGTACTACAAGGCGCACAACCTGAGACCGACGGTGCCGTGGCATCCGGTGGCGACGGATACGGTGCAGATCGACCGCATGCTCCATCTGGAGCAGGTGGCTTCGACGCTCGACATCCCGATCGAGGTGCTCCGGGGGCTCAACCCGCAGTATATCAACGATGTGGTGCCGGCCAAGGCGCAGCCGTACACGCTCACGCTGCCGCAGGAGTACGCCTCGGCTTTCATCCGGAACAGCCGGTCGATCTATGACAAGGATACGCTCTACCTGGCGAAGTACCTGAACATCAGCAACCTGTCGGACGAACAGCTGACGGCGACGACGTCGCGAAACCAGTCGGCGGCTTCGTCGGGCAGCAGGGGGAGCGGTACGAAGATCACTTACAAGGTCAAAAGCGGGGATATCCTCGGCCGAATCGCGATGAAATACAATGTCACGGTGAGCCAGCTCATGAGCTGGAACAACATCAAGAACGCCAAAACGCTCCGACCGGGACAGACGCTGGTCATCTACCGGAAATAACCGCTCTTTCATTCATCAATCGTTTTTCTGTCCTCTCTGTTTCTTTGTGCGGGAGGGAACCGTACCTTTCTTGAAAGAAAGGTACCCAAAGAACTTTTGCAGAGGTCGTCCCCATGGGACGACCACGGGTTCTCTCCGCCTTGTTTCGTTGGGCTGAGATTTTCAGGCGAGGCGCGTTAATCGGGGATATCACCCAAGCGCGCCCGCCGAAAATCCAGCCCAACCCAAGGGCAGACACGGCCAGAGCATCCCGCAGGGATGCGCTCTGAAGTCTTTTTGGTTCTTTTTCTTCAGAAAAAGAACAGTACCCTCCTGTAGCCAAAACGGGGTACAGAAAATCGAATTATTAAAAGAAGATTATGTACAGAAGAAGCTTTTTAGATATCGCATCGCTGCGGCGCGAAGAGATCGACGGACTCGTTCGGCTCGCGGCGCGGCTCAAGGCGCAAAAACGGGCCGGAAACGAAGAACGGTACCTAACGGGGAAAAACATCGTGCTGCTCTTTGCCAAGGATTCGACCCGGACGCGCTGTTCGTTCGAGGTCGGGGCGCACGACCAGGGGGCGGCGGTGACCTACATCGGCGCGAGCGGCTCGCAGATGGGCAAAAAGGAGTCGATCCGCGACACGGCGCGGGTGCTGGGGCGGATGTACGACGGGATCGAATACCGGGGCTACGGGCAGGAGATCGTGGAGACGCTGGCCGAGTACTCGGGTGTTCCGGTCTGGAACGGGCTGACGAACGAGTGTCACCCGACGCAGTTTCTGGCCGACCTGCTCACCATGATCGAGCACTGTGACAAGCCGTTGGAGGAGATCAAGGTCTGCTTCGCGGGGACGGCGGACAACAATGTCGCGCGGTCGCTGATGGCGGGATGCGCCAAGATGGGGATGATCTTTTCGGCGGCGGCGCCGAAGGCGTACCATCCGGATGCGGCGTTCGTCGAGAAGCTCCGCCGGGAAGAGGGGGCGCGGATTACGATTACGGAGGAGGTCGCCGAGGCGGTCGAGGGGGCGGATTTCATCTACACGGACGTGTGGGTGTCGATGGGCGAGCCGACGGAGGTGTGGGGCGAACGGATCCGGCAACTGCTTCCGTATCAGGTCAATCGGCGGATGATGGAGCTGACGGGGAATCCGAAGTGTCAGTTCCTGCACTGTCTGCCGGCGTTCCACGACCTGGAGACGACGGTCGGGCAGGAGATTTTCCAGCAATACGGGCTGCGGGAGATGGAGGTGACGGACGAGGTGTTCGAGTCTGCGGCTTCGCTGGTCTTCGACGAGGCGGAAAACCGGCTCCACACGATCAAGGCGGTGATGGTGGCGACGCTGTCGCAGCAGCCGGAGACGTCGTTTTAGGCAGAAGTTCTCCGCGTTCCATGCCACGACGGTCGGCCGCTATCGTTTTCAGCCGACCGCGCGCGAGCGAAGGGTTGGGCCATCGGCAGCGGGAGGATGCGTAAGCATCCGTCTAAAGTTTTTTTGGTTCTTTTTGTTCACAACCGACGCTGCCAGCGAGAGCAATGCAAACGCAATTTGCAAATTGCCGAGCGGCGAGGAGGAAAACGAGCGCAGCGAAGTTAAAAAGAACAGTACCCTCCCGTAGCCAAAGATGCGCGCCCCGCCTAAAGAAGCGATTCAACTATTTCGGCGGTGAGCCGAATATAGATGAATCGCGCAGGCGCGCGAAAACGCGGCGGAGCGAAAGCGGAGCCGCAGTGAGGCGGACACGGGGCAAAGAACTGGGCTGTGCTTGGGGCTGTGACAGTTCTTTGGGCTCGAAAACCGCAACCGGTTTTTGAGCCGCGCCGGGCCGAGTATGGGGCTGAAATTTGGGCGGTGAGTTGGGTCTTGCTTTTAGCCGAGCTTCTGCGACTCGCAGAGCCGCGTGGCCCGAACCCGACGGAATTGGGGCGAGGTTGGTGCCCGGGCTTAGGGCTTTACTCTCGGACGAGAGCGAATAGCGCGATTCCGCGAGGAATCGCCGGCCTTGTCGCCCAGCGGCGAAGCCGCTCGGGGGGATGGGCGACAGGCCGAACTTGGCTGATTTGGGCGGTGCTGGTGGCGGAGTTCTTGCGACCCAACGGGTCGCGCAGTCCGCCGCCCCCCCATGCGGCGGGCTGCAACTCGTCGGAGCTCGTTGCTGCTCTCCGCTGGCGGCGAACCGTTAAAACTGAGAGCGAGTAGCGCGATTCGCAGAATCGCCGTCCTCGGCGAGGGCGTCGCTTTAGCGGGGCGCGCTGAGGACGAACCTCATAGCAAAGAGGCCGTGCTCTTGCGGCTCTTTGAGCCGCCGGGCCTGCGCGCTGGGCCTTCGGCCCACCCCCGGAGCGCGCAGCCCGAACCCAACAGAATTGGACGAAAGTCCGAAACCAAATGAGCCGAGCTTCTGCGACCCAACGGGTCGCGCGGGCCGGCCGCCTGCCCACGGGCGGCCCGCAACACGCCGCTTGCGCGTCGAGAGTTGCCGTTCCTCCCGGGCGTCCGGCCCACTTTGTCAAAAACGAATAGGTAGTTCGTCCCCAATAGGGTAGCTTAAGTGGAGCGGGTCGGAGCCAGCGTGGGCGGAAACGAGTTCTGCGACGTTGCAGGCCTACGCCTGGGGTGGCTCCGGCCCGGGCGGTTCTGCGAACCGCAAGCATACGAAAAAGGAACAAGCCCGGGTTCTAAGTCCCCAATCGGTTCCGTCGAAAGCTTTCCTGCCCGTTTATTCCGAGAGGCAACGCAACTGAAAACCGTAGCCGCGATCGTTCGCAGTCGAAGGATACATGCCCGTCGCATAGAACAACAAACGCCAGGCGCCCGTGCTGCCGTCGGGCACCGACGCAGACCAGACCGTCCCCTCGTTGCCGAAGCCGTCCAGCGCGCCCGAAGCGTGGTGGCGGAAGCCCGGGGCGGGGCGATAACAAAACAAACTCGGGACGTCGTCCCGCGACCGACTCAAAAACAATACTATGCAGGTCGACATCATCACCACAGCCGCCGAAGTCACCCCGGAACGAGTCCGGGGACGGAACGTCGCCGTTATCGACGTCTTCCGCGCCACCTCCGTCATCGTCACCGCACTCGGAAACGGAGCCAGAGAGATCATTCCCGTCACCGGCGTCGAAGAGAGCTTCCGGCTCCGAGACCAAATCGAACAGGCACATCGCACGGCCGGTGATCCGGGCCCCGTGCTGCTCGGCGGAGAGCGAAACACCGTGATTATCGACGGATTCGACCTCGACAACTCCCCCCTGCGGTACACCCCACAAGCGGTGCGGGACGCCACCGTCGTCATGAGCACCACCAACGGCACACGCGCCGTGAACTGCGCCAGAGGGCTCGCCGACGAAATCTATATCGCCGCCCTGCTCAACGCCGACGCCGTCGCCCGGCGGTTGGGAGAACTCGGGAAAGACGTCGTCCTCGTCTGCTCCGGACGCCACGACCGGTTCACTATCGAAGACAGCTTGTGCGCCGGCATGATGGCACGCTATTTGAACCTTCGGTATGCGTACGAGCTCAGCGACATCGCCTGGTGGTGCGCCGATGTCTACGGACGCTACGAAGACGACCTGCAAGGCGCGCTGGATCACTGCCTGCACTACCACACCATCCGAGAGCGGTGGGGAGCGGACATCGCCTGGTGCCTCAGGCGGAACGAGCTGGAGATCGTACCCAAACTTTACGAACCGGAAGGAGGAATACGACTATGACACACCAACCCAATCAGGACGACCGCAGCCGGCTGGTCGTCATCAAACGCTACACCACGCCGCAGGAGGCCTGGCTCGACGCCGACCTGCTCCGCAGCCGCGGCATCGAATGCGAAGTGGACGGAGCGACGGGAGGCAGCGTGCTGCCGTTCATTCAGGGACAAGTCAGCCTGATCGTGCCGCGCACCGTGGCATCCGAAGCGGTGCGGATCGTGCCCGGGGCGGCATGGCAGGAGGAGGATTAGCGGATGGCAGAGAGTCGCGAACAACAGATACTCGACGCGCTGGCTGCGCAGGGCAACCTGCGCAGCCTCTGTACGTTACGGAGCGTCGGAACCTACATCTACGAGGGGGAGCGGGAGTACTACAACCTCTCCTCGAACGACTACCTGGGGCTGGCCGAGCCGGCGTTGCAGAACCGGTTCCTGCTGGAGGCGGATGTCGAGCGGTTTCTACTCGGGAATCCGGCGTCGCGCTTGATGACGGGGAACAGCCCGGCTTACGAGGCGCTCGAAACGGCGGTGGCCGATCGGTTGGGGACGGAGCGGGCACTGGTCTTGGGGTCGGGATTCGCCGTCAATACGGGGGTGCTGCCGGCGGTGACGGAGCGCGGAGACCTCGTGCTGGCGGACAAGCTGGTGCACGCCAGCCTGATCGACGGGCTGAGGCTCTGCGGAGCGGGGGTCGAGTGGCGCAGGTTCCGCCACAACGACATGGAACAGCTCGAAACGATGCTCGAGGCGCAGCACGGCCGCGGGGGGCGGATTATCGTCGTGACGGAGAGCCTGTTCAGCATGGACGGCGACTTCGCGCCGCTGGCGGAGCTGGCGGAGCTGCAACACCGGTACGGGTTCCGGCTCTACCTGGACGAGGCACACGCGTTCGGGGTCTACGGGCCTGAGGAGGAAAGGTGCGGGGCGGGCTTGCTGGCGGCCTACAACGCGGGGCGGCCGGAACACCTTTTGCGGGCGGACTACCACGTGGTGACGTTCGGCAAGGCGCTGGCCTCGCAGGGGGCGGCGGTGGGGTGCTCGGATGAGACCAAACGGCTGCTGGTCAACCGGATGAGGCCGCTGATCTTCTCGACGGCGCTGCCGGACATCTCGCTGGAGTGGACGCGGTTTCTGCTGGGGCTGATGCCGGAGTTCGCGCCGCGGAGGAAGCGGATTCGGGAGCTTATCGCACTGGTCAACACGATTTTAGAGCCGGAGACTCCGTACGAGTCGCAAATCGTTCCCATTCCGGCGGGGAGCAACGAACGGGCACTGGCCATGGCCGGGACGTTGAAGGCGGAGGGTTTTTGGGCGACGGCGATCCGCCATCCGACGGTGCCGGAGGGAGAGGCGCGGCTGCGGGTGTCGCTCTGCGCGGGCCACACGCCGTATAAAATCGAACAATTCGCCACATTATGCAGGCAGTTTGGATAAATTCGCAGCCGGAGATGCGGAGCGAGCGGGGGGTGATCGTCTTCGCGGCGGGATGGGCGGGGTCGGACGAACTGGTGAGGCACCTCGCGCTGCCGCAAGGATACGACCTGCTGTGCCTCTTCGACTACCGCAGCCTCCCTGCTGCGGCAGAGGCCCGCGAACTCTATGCACAAATAGCGCCTTACCGGCACAAACACCTGATCGCCTGGTCGTTCGGCGTGTGGGCGGCGGAGCGGATTTTCGGCGGGGCGGATGGCGTTTGGGACGGGGCGGTGGCGGTCAACGGGACGCCGCTACCGGTGCACGACGCCTATGGGATTCCGGTGCGGGCCTTCGCGGTGACCGTCCGGAGCATCGAGGGGGCGGGGACGGGGCGCTTCCTGGAGCGGATGTGCGGCACGCCGGAGACGCTGCGGGAGTACTATAAACACCGCTCGACCAGAGGATTGGAGGAGATCGGCGAGGAGCTGCGGCGGCTGCGGGACGGGGCGGCGGAGACGGCGGCGGGTGCGTCGGTACCGCATGCGGGCTTCTGGACGGAGGCGGTGGCGGGGACGGAAGATGCGATTTTCCCGCCGGAAAACATGATGCGCTACTGGACGGAGGCGGGGGTGCGGGTGACGGTCGGGGAGGGGATGCCGCACTATCCGCTGGCCGACGGGGAGTTCCTGAAGCATTCGATTCATGAAGCACGATAAAGAGTTATTACAGAGGCGGTTCGCACGAAATCTGGCGACCTACGAGACGGGGGCGGTCGTGCAGCGGACGATCGCGGAGCGACTGGCCGGCCGGCTGGCGGAACGGATACCGGCCGAGGCGGTGCGGCGGGGGGTCGAGATCGGCGCGGGGACGGGATTTCTGACGCGGCGGCTGGTCGCGCTTTTCCCGGAGGCGGCGTGGACGGCGAACGATCTGGTGCCGGAGAGCGGGCGTTTTCTGCCGCCGGAGGTCGCTTTCGAAGCGGGCGACGGCGAACATTTCCCGTTCGGCGAGGCGCGCTACGACCTGATCGCGACGGCGTCGACGGTGCAGTGGTTCGACGACCTGCCGACTTTCGCGGCTCGCGCGACACGAGGGCTGCGACGGGGAGGACTCCTGGCGGTGGGGACGTTCGGCCCGGAAAACTTCCGCGAAATCACGGCGACAACGGGGCTGGGACTGGAATATTATTCGCTGTCGGAGCTCTCCGATATCTTCATCTCCAATCACTTACAAATCACCGACCGGGAGGAGCAAATCGAAGCGGTGCCCTACCCGACCCCGCTGGAGGTGCTGCGCCACCTGAGCCGGACGGGGGTCAACGCGGTGGCCGAGGAGCGGTGGACGCGGGGGCGGCTGAGGCAATTCGACGCGGATTATCGCGCTGCGTGCGCCGGGGCTTCCGAAATCGCGGCGGATGGCGTAACTTTGACTTTTCATCCGACGATCATCATCGCACAAAAACCATGAGACCATTTTCATCCGGCGTCTACTTCGTGAGCGGCATCGACACCGATGCGGGGAAGAGCTACGCCACGGGGCTGTTGGCGCGTCGCCTGGCCGAGGAGCAGGGGGTGCGGGTCATCACCCAGAAATTCGTCCAGACGGGCAACACGGGCCTCTCGGAGGACATCGAACTGCACCGGCGGCTGATGGGGATTCCGTTGCAGGAGGTGGATCTCGACGGGACGACGGCTCCGCTGATCTACCGTTTTCCGGCCTCGCCGCACTTAGCGGCGGCGCTGGAGGGGCGCGCGGTGGAGACGGCGCGGATCGACGCTTCGACGGAGCGGCTGCGGGGGCTCTACGACATCGTGCTGGTCGAGGGGGCGGGAGGGCTGGCGGTGCCGCTGGCTCCGTTCTCGGCGGCAACGGAGGGGGGGCGCGAGTACCTCACGATGGACTATGTGGCGGAGCGGCGGCTGCCGTTGCTTTTCGTGACGTCGGCGAAGCTGGGGAGCCTGAATCACACACTGTTGAGCTTCGAGGCTTGCCGGGCGCGAGGGATCGAGGTGGGGGGGGTGCTCTGGAATCTCTGTCCGGCGGGCGACCCGGTCATCGCGGCGGATACGCGGGCGTATATCGCTGATTACTTGCGGGTTTACTGGCCTGCGGCGCAGCTGATCGACATTCCGGCGCTCTGAGGGGCGGTCTGTTTTCGCGTGTCGGCGGCCCGCCTCGGGCTTCCGCGGTAACTCTTCGGGCGTACCGGGCGGCGTCGGTGGCTACGGCTATAGCTGGTCGTCTGCGGTCAGCGGTATCATCGGGTGGTTCTTGCACTTCAATGCGCAGAGCCTCACTCCCTGCAACGCGGACTACCGTGGCTACGGTCTTCAGTTGCGGTGCCTCTCGGAATAAACGAGGGTGCCGCTCGCGGGGGCAAGGGGTTGGAGTTACTCTAACTGGGTCGACTTTGGCGGACGGAGCCAGCGGGGGCCGAACGAGGCTCACGAGTTGCGGGCCTCCCGTGGGGAGGCGTCCGGCCCGCGCGACCCTAAAGGGTCGCAAAAGCAGTGCCTTGTTTGACGCCCCATTCTGTTGGTTTTGGACTGTGCGCTCCGGGGGTGGGCCGAACGGCCCAGCACACAAGCTCGGCGGTTCGAAGAACCGCAAAAGCCAAGCCCATTCGTCCTCGGGTGCGCCCCCCGGCGCCCGCCTTCGGCGTTCGCTGCGCGCCGAGGACGGCGATTCCGAACGGAATCGCGCCATTCGCTCTTAACCTAAGTTCGCCGCCAGCGGAGGAGCAACGAGCCCCGTCGAGTTGCAGCCAGCCGCGTGGGGTGGCGGCGAACTGCGCGGCTCAAAGAGCAGCAAGAGCTCGGCCAACAATTCAGCCCGATTCGCAGTTCAAAACTCGCCCCCAATTCTGTCGGGGTCGGCCTGTCGCCCACGCGGATCGAAGTCTGCGGGGCCCAAAGCAACGTCAGTTGCGGGCCTCCGCGGTCGGAGGCTTCGGCCCGCGCGACCCTAAAGGGTCGCAGGAACACGGCCAACAGCTCAGCCCAATCCACTGCCCAAATCTCAGCCCCATGCTGGGCCCGGCGCGGCGCGAAAACCGCAACCGGTTTTCGCACCCGAAGAACAGTTGCAGCCCAAAGCTCGCCCCAGTTCTCCGTCCCGTGTTCGCTTCACTGCGGCTCCGATTTCGCTCCGCCGCGCTTTTCGCGCGCCTGGGGAAATCCAGTCAAAACGCACAAGTGCATTTTGACGATTTCCCTCTTAAGGCGTGGCGCGCGGCTTTAGCTACGGGAGGAGACTGCCCTCAGGCCGGGCAGGCCCCGCGTGCCCGCGGCGGGCAAATGGCAGCCTCTACCCCGTTTATTCCGAGAGGCAACGCAACTGAAAACCGAAACCACGGCCATTTGTATAGCTGGGGCTGAAACCCTGTGTGTGGAAATCTACGAATAGACTGTAAGCTTCTTTTGTCGATGATGAGTAGCTGTATCCGCTGAGGCCGACGCTCGCCAGAGCTCCCAATAATCCGTGAAGGCCTGAATCGCGTAAGCCCGGGGCGGGGATTTCTATTCAGGCACCCAAAAAAGTGAACAGCCCCTGCACAAAAACACCCTGAGACACACAATAATTTCACCCCGACACTCGTTGTCCGGGCAAACGTGAACGCAAACAACGCAAACGCGAACACAAACAACCCCTCAACGCCCCCTCATGCCAAACCCCCAAGCCACGACGCACCGAAGCCTCTGGTTCCCCATCCTCAGCCTGCTGATCCTCTTCTGCGCCGCCAACATGCTCCTCGGAGCCCTCGCCCGACAACTCGACCACCTCGGAAACGCCGGACTCCGCCAATTCATCGCCTACGTCGGCAGCTTCGCCGTCACCATCGGCTACGCACTCGCCATCAGACGGCACTGGGGAGTGCTCATGCCCTCCTTCCGGCCCGAAAAGTGGAAACTCCACGGGCCCTTTATCCTCGTCGGTGTCATCCTCCTCTTCGCCACAGGCATCCTCCTCACTCCCATCACCGACCGGATGCCCGACCAGTACAGCCGACTGCTCGACGACTACCTCAGAGGAGGACTCTGGCCCGTCATCACCGCCGTCGTCGCCGCACCGCTCCTCGAAGAGTTCCTCTTCCGCGGCATCATCCAGAAAAACCTCGTCGCACGAGTCGGGCCCGGAGCCGGAATCCTGATCGCCGCCGCCATCTTCGGCGCCATCCACCTCATCCCCCAACAGATGATCTACGCCGGCTGCGTCGGACTGATCCTCGGCTGCATCTACCACTTCACCGGATCGCTGGGCAGCGCCGTCGCCGTACACTTCATCAACAACGGCATCGCCACCCTCGCAGGCTTCGTCCTCGGAAGCGAAAGCATCGAAAAACGGCTCCTCGGAGGCGGAGAAGGGCCCGTATGGTACACCGCCTACGGCCTTTCGATCGTGCTGGCGGCAGCCGCAGCGGCCTATGCCGTGCGGCGCATCAGACGCCCCAAGAGCGATTCCGCCCGGAGGGATTAGGGATTTCGCAAAAGAATCGCTATTTTTGTTCGTTAGTGCGCTCCCCGCTTCGGGCGCGCCCACATCGTAACACCACCGTGAAACACCTCTCGACACGCACCTGCCTCGCCGGGCTGCTGCTCGCCGGACTGGCGATCGGCGCCCCGAGTTGCAACAAACTCAAACTCTACAACGCCGATCGCGGCGAGGTCATCGCCTCGGTCGGAAACCGGAAACTCTATGCCAGCGACATCGCCGGACTCATCGAACCGGGGCTCACGGCACGGGACAGCGTGGCGGCGTTGCAGGCCATTGCCGAAAACTGGGTGCGCAAGGAGATCAAAAGCGCCGCGGCAGAGGAGGCTTTCTCGGAACAGACCCAGGATATCGAGGCCCGGGTGGCCGAGTATCGCGGCGCGCTGCTCACCTACCGCTACGAACAGGAGTGGGTCGGGCAGCGGCTCGACACGGCGGTCACGGCGGAGCAGATCACCGAGTACTACGACGCGAACCGGAACGGATTCCGGCTCGCCGGGCCGATCGTCAAGGCACGCATCGCAAGGATTCCGGCCGGACTCAGGCAGAGCAAAAAGCTCGAAGAGATGTTCCGATCCGAAAACGAAAACGACCGGGACGACTTCCTCAACATCTGTCACAAAAACGGATACCGGACGGACGACTTCAGCACCGAGTGGACGGACTTCAGCACCGTGATCCAGCATATCCCTTTCTCGCAGAGCAACTTCGACGACTTCCTCCGGACGCACCGCTACTACGACGTCGAGGACGACGAATACAAATACATGCTGGCCATCGACCTCTTCCGGCCCAGCGGAGACTACTCGCCCAGGGAACGCGAAACGGAAAATATCCGTAAAATCATCCTCAACCGGCGGCGGCAGGAGTTGCTCAGGCACCTCGAAGACAGCCTCTACGCCTCGGCCCGGAACGACCGACGGTTCGACATCAAAATCAGCGAATAATCAACCTCTCTCTCCTACATGAGAATCAGACACTTTTCGACCTTTCTGCTGCTGGGCGGGCTCGTGCTCGCTTCGGGCCGGGGAGCTGCGCTCGCGGCGCCGGCGACGGACTCGACGGCGCACGTCCTCCCGCAAACCATTGCCGACGAGGTCGTGGCGGTGGTGGGAAACAGCCAGATCCTCCTCTCCGACCTCGAAGAGGCCACCAACGAAACGGTGCGGGCGCGTGCCGTGACGGGTACGATCACCGACCGGCCGGCTCGCGACGAGGCGCTGGAGAACCTGCTCATCGTGAAACTCCTCTCGGAACAGGCCCGGGCCGACTCGCTCGACAAGGAGCTCCCCGGCGGACTCGAAGCGCAGATCGAGGCTCAAATCCAGCAACTGGTGCTCGAAGCGGGATCGGTCAAAGCGCTCGAAAAGAGGTTCCGCAAGGAGATCTACGCCATCAAGGACGACCTGAAAAAGGCGGCCGAAGACATGCAGCTGGCCAGCCTGATGCAGAGCGACGTGATGAAAAAGGTGACGGTGACGTATGCCGAGGTGGCGGACTTCTTCGGCAAAGTGCCGCTCGACTCGATGGAGCTGATTCCGGAACAGTACGTCTACGCCCAGATCGTGCGGCTGCCGCCGGCCACGGAGGAGCGTAAGTTCGAGGTGCGGCAGCGGCTGCTCGAATTCCGCCGCCGGATTCTGGCGGGCGAAAAGCTGGGGGCGCTGGCGCGGCTCTACTCGATGGACCCGGGGACGGCACGCAGCGGCGGCGAATGGGGGCCGGGGGATGCCAACCAGCTGGTCTATCCGATCGTCGAGGCGCTCGAAAACCTGAAGCCGGGGATGGTCTCGGAGGTGATCGAGACGGAGTACGGATACCACATCGTGGAGCTGATCTCGCGGCGCGACAACCTGTTGCACTTCCGCCAGATCCTGCTCAAACCGCAGTTCACGGTCGAGGAGACGGAACGCGAACTGAAGCTCCTCGACAGCTTGGCCCGGGAGATCGGAACGGACAAAAAGGCGTTCGAAGAGGCGGTCGGGCTCTACTCGATGGATGCCCAGACGAACCGAAACGGCGGGGTGGTCTTCAACGCGAAGGAGGCGCGGGAGAATTTCGACACGAAGTACGCCAATCCGCGCTACATGAAGGATGCGCTCGACCCGATGGACTACCGGGCTCTGTCGCGGTTGCAGCCGGGCGAAGTCTCGGCGCCGTTCGAAACGATCGACCGGGCGAACGGGAACACGCTCTACAAGATCGTGCGGCTCAACGAGGTGATCCCGACGCACGTGGCGAGCCTGGCCCAGGATTACGAGATCATCGAGGATGTGGCGCTCCAGGACAAGCAGAACCGGACGCTGGACAAGTGGCTCAACGAGATGATCGGCAAGATGTACGTCTGGATCGCGCCGGAATATCGGGGGTTGCAGTTCGAGCGGAAGTGGATTCGGGAGTAGCGGGGTGCCGCGCCTGGGAGTTGAGCCAAGGCTGCCGCTTGCCCACCGCGGGCAAGCGGGGCCTGCGCGGCTGACGCGTTCGCGTCATGGCGGGCGGCCGTTACTATTTCTTCTTAGCCTAACCGCACGCGACCGCTGGAAAATCAAAGCGCAAGACGCTTTGAATAAGATTTCCGCCAGCGCGCGGACAAAGAATTGGGCCGAGGCGGCCTTGGGGTAGAGGCGGCCAGTGGAAATGCGCCAGCATTTCCCGTCCACGCACCCACAGGGTGTATTGTTAGGGTTCTCTCTGCCTTACTAAGTGTGGCCCGCTTGGCCGACGCGTTCGCGTCATGGCGCGCGGCCGTTATTACTTTCCAGTTGCTCGCGCGCCGACGCCTAAAGAGGGAAATCGTCAAAATGTGCTGGCACGTTTTAACAAGATTTCCCCGGCGCGCGGAACAGAAGGTTGGGTGAAGGATGCCAGTGGAAATGCGTAAGCATTTCCCGTCCACGGGATGTGGGTCCCGGCCGGCCCGAGGCCAGTCCCCTCAAACCAAATCGCGCGCCACGCTTTAAAAGAGAAATCGTCAAAATGTGCTGGCACGTTTTGACAAGATTTCCCTAGGCGCGCGGACAAATCGACTCTGCCGAAAACTTCGTCGCCCGCCCGCCTAAAGAGGGATTTCGCTCATTTTGCATCAGCAAAATCGAGATGAAATCCCAGCGGGCGACGGCAAACGCAGCGGAGCGACAGCGGAGCCGCAGTGAGGCGGACACGGGGCAAAGAACTGGAGCGAGCTTTGTACCGTGCTGTTCTTTGGGCGCGAAAACCGTAGTCGGTTTTCGCGCCGCGCTGGGCCGAGCTGTTGACCGAGCTTTTGCGACCCTTTGGGTCGCGCGGGCCGAAGCTTCCCGCCGCGGAGGGACGCACAGCGTCTTTTGCTGCCAGCCTCTACCCCAAACCCCGCAGGCTTCGACCGCTTGAACTGAGAGCGAGTAGCGCGGTTCTTTGAACCGCCGGCCCTGTCGCCCAGCGGCGAAGCCGCTCGGGGGTGGGCGACAGGCCGAAACCGAGAGCTTTAGGCGGTGAATGGGTGCGGTGCTCGTGCGACCTTTAGGTCGCCGGGCCTGCGCGCTGGGCTTTCGGCCCACCCGGGGAGCGCGCGGCCCGAACCCGACAGAATTGGGGCAGAGAATTGGCTGTGCTTTGGGAGGTCAGACGCTCGGGAGGTACTGTCATGGGGTAGAGGCGGCCAGTAAAAGACGCTGTGCGTCCCTCCCGAGGGAGAGGCGTCCGGCCCGGGCGGTTCTGCGAACCGCAGTAAACGCAATACAGGGTAGAGGCTACCAGTAAAACGCCCTGTGGGCGCGTTTATTCCGAGAGGCAGCGCAACTGAAAACCGAAGGCGCGGTAGTACGCGGTGCTGGGATTAAGCCACGCCACGCTGAAACCCAAGTGCATGCCATTGGTACCGCCGACCGTGGAAGCCCAGCTGTAACCGTAGTTGCCGACGTCCGTCAGAGCGCCCAATCGCCCATTATTGCCCGCGTCGCGGAAGCCCGGGGCGGAGGCACACCCCAAAAAAACACAGACCCGACAACTCGCCTAACACCCGACAAACCATGGACTTCGGATTCACCATCAACACCCCGCGCGCCATCTACCTCGACCGGATAGACCCCGCGCTCCGAGACCGCATCATCCGACGGGAACCCACTACCCTGCTCTGCATCGGCTGCGGCAGCTGCACCGCCACCTGCACCGCCGGACAATTCGCCCCCTTCAGCCTCCGCAAAGTCCAGCACTGGATCAGACGAGGAGAGTACGAAACCGCGAAAAACGCACTCAAAGCGTGCATGCTCTGCGGAAAATGCCGGATGGTCTGCCCCAGAGGGGTCAATACCAGAGCCGTGGTGCACACCCTGCTGGAAACCTTGTAAACCCGCAGGCCCTGCCCCACACATCGAAAAACCGACCCGAAACCCACTATGCCCACGACACGATACCTGATCGCCGCCCTCGCCGCCGCCTTTTTCCTCGTCCCGTTCGGCACCTCGCGCGGCGGCGCAGTCCAAGCCGGAACAGCGACCCCAACGACGGCACAGTCCCGGAACGACGGCGCTGAAACAAACGGCGAAAAAGCCATCGTCAACTACTACGGCGACCTGATGGCCAAACGCGGGCCGAACGACACCGTCCTCTACCTCAACGACCACGTCGCCTTCCACCACAACGGAGCCTTCATCCAGTGCGACAGCGCACGGCGGTACGACGAATACCGTATGGAGTGCTTCGGAAACGTCATCATCAACAAAGACTCCACCTTCATCTACGGCGACCGCGCCAGCTACGACGGACACACCAACCTCGCCAAAGTCTACTCCCCCCTCCTGAAACTCGTCAACGGAGAGGCCACCATGTGGGTCTACGACGAAATGGAGTTCGACACACGCACCAACGTCGGCAAATACGACCGGGGAGGAGTCATCTTCCTGCGCGACAACCTCATGGAGTCCGATCGCGGGATCTACTACGGCGACTCGGCCCTCATTACCTTCGCCGGACACGTCGCCCTGCGGAACACCGACTACCGGATGCGCACCGACTCGATCGGATACGACCTGAACAACGAGATCGTTACGTTCCTCGCGAAGACCTATATTTGGGATCAGGAGCGCGACTTCCTCACCGCAGACCGGGGACAGTACGTCCGCGCGACCCAGACCTACCACTTCACGCGCAACGCCTACGCCATGACCGCCGACCAAGAGTTCTGGGCCGACACGATGGACTACGAAAGCGTCGGGAGGCGGGTGACCCTGCGCCGCAACATCCAGATGCTCGACACCGCCCAGCGGGCGATCGGGCTGGGCGACTACGGCTTCTACGACGACTCGCTGAGTAACGGGATGCTCACGGCACGACCGGCCGTGATCCTCTACGACAGCGTGGCCGAACCGGACAGGCCGGCGGCGGACTCCTCGACGCTATGGATGACCGACTCTTTGCCCCGGACGGAACGGCCGGCGGCGGACTCCACTTTTGCGCGGGCCGATACGCTGTTTTTCCAGACCTACGGGCCGGGGCGGTCGAAACCGGGGCTAAAAAAACGGCAGGCGCAGGGAGATTCGACCACACGCACCGTTCCGACGGACAGCTCGGCGATGGCGGCGGACTCGACCGCGGCGGGCAGGATTCGGCGGGCGGCGGCGATCGGAGCCGAAGAACCGCCGCTGCCGACGGCACCGGACTCGATCCTCTTATCGCCTGACCCGTCGGGAATTGCGCCGCGCAAAGACTCCCTCGAGCGGGTCGTCCGCGGACGGCATCATGTCAAACTGTGGCGAACGGACGTGCAGGGGATTTGCGACTCGCTGACAGCCTACTCGGTGGACTCGATGGCGATCCTTTACGGGCGGCCGGTGATCTGGAACGGAGACAACCAGCTCACGGCGGATCGCATCGAGCTCTTCAGCCGCGACGGCGAGATCGACTACGCCGAATTCATCGGCTCGCCGTTCATCACCCAAAAGGCCGAACACTCCGACACGCTCTTCAACCAGGCCGAAGGGCGGTTCCTTCAGGCGTGGTTCCGCGAGAACGAGATTCATCGGGCCATCATGACCGGGAACGTCATCAACTATTACTTCGTGGGGCAGGACAGCCTGCCGCCGGACGAGATGTACGTCGTCTCGTCCGCCAGCCTCACCATCGACTTCGAAGACCAGGAGCCGGTGTACTTCAACTGGGGAGGATCGGGCGACGGATACGTCGACCCGCTGGACAAGGTGCCTGCGGGCCAGTCGTTGCAGCTGAAAGGCTTCAGCTGGGAGCCGGAACGGAAGCCGACCGGACGGTACGACATCACCGACCGGTCGGTGCGGCCTTCGCAGCGGCGCGAGGCGGAGGGATATCCCCAGCCGGTCTTCTCGATCGAAGAGCGGTTCCGGCAGACGCGCCAACGGCTGATCGAAAGCGGCACCTGGCGAGATCGCAGCGAACCGCTGTGGGTGACGCTCGACATCTTCAACACCTCCACCCTGCTCTACCAATAAACCACACAATAAATTGACTATGAAACCTTTACATACCACCCTCCTGTACTGGGCCCTCTGCGGCACCACGCTCGCCACCGGCATGGCCGCCCCGGCAGAGGCTTCGCCGAAACCCCGGAAAGAGTACCGACGCGGACTCGAAGCCATCACCCGCCGGAATGCAGAAGCCTCGCTGCGTTTTCTGGCCTCGGACGAAATGGGAGGCCGACTCGCCGGATCGGTCGAAGGGCGGATCGCCGGGCAATACATCCGCTCGGAGCTGGAACAGATGGGATACTCGCAACAAATTACGGAACAACCGTTTACGGGCAGAAAAGGCGAGGCGTTGCGGAATATTCTGGTCAAGATTCCGGGACGGGATACCACCCGGCAGGTGATCGTCGGAGCGCACTACGACCACGAGGGACGGCGCGACGGACGCGTCTTTCCGGGCGCGGACGACAACGCCAGCGGCGTGACGGTGCTCCTGGAGCTGGCCCGGGCCGCTGCGGCGACGCGAACCCAGCCGGAACACACGCTGATCCTCGCCTTCTGGGACGGCGAAGAGCGCGGCCTGCAAGGCTCGCGGCACTACGTCTCGCAACTGGGGGCGGACACGGCGCGGATCGACTGCTACATCAACTTCGACATGGTGGGACGCAACACGGACGAGACGCGGCCGCGTCTGTTCCGCTACTTCTACACGTCGACCAAACCGGAACTGAAGACCTGGTACGTCGAATCGGTCAAGGCGGGCGGGCTGACAGAAGTGGAGGCGGATTTCCGTCCGTGCGACCGGACGATCGGCGGGAGCGACAACACGCCGTTCGCCCGCGCGGGCATTCCGATCGCGTGGTACCACACGGACGGCCATCCGGACTACAACACGCCGAACGACACGCCGGATCGGATCAACTATCCGAAACTGCTGGACATCGCCCGTTCGTCGTGGTACCTGATCTGGCGGATGGCCTACGTGGAGTAAGGCTCCTCGCCGGGCGGGCGTTTTCCGCACCCGGGGAGCCTCCGGCGGGTCGGACGCAAAAAGTCGGGTGCGAAAAAAGAAGGCATAGGGTTTGGAAATTCGAAACGAACGCATTACCTTTGCACCGTCTTCCGACAAAGGGGAGGCACAAATTTATTTGGCGAGGTAGCTCAGCTGGTTAGAGCGCATGATTCATAATCATGAGGTCGAGAGTTCAAGTCTCTCTCTCGCTAC
>NZ_CAQIVA010000031.1:0-22221 GCF_948810725.1 uncultured Rikenella sp. | reverse complement strand
TGTCAAAATAACCGAACGATTAATGGGCAATACCGTTAGTAAAAGCAATGAACCGTTAGTGAGCATTATCATTCCGACCTACAATGTGGAAACGTATGTCGGACGCTGTATGGATAGTGTGGTGGGTCAGACTTATTCGCATCTGGAGATTTTGCCGGTGGATGACGGTTCGACGGATCGGTGTGGGGAGATACTTGATAGGTATGGAAAAGAGGATGATCGGATTCGGGTCATTCATCAAGAAAATAAAGGGCGTATCGCTGTACGTAAAACAGGGATTGAGCAGGCGAAGGGCGATTATCTGTTTTTTGTCGATGCGGATGATTGGATTGAGCCGCAGGCTATTGAAGTATTAGTAGAGCGGGCTTTGGAGACCGGAGCGGATGTCACGATGGGGTATCATGGCAACGTGGGCGATGATGGAAATCGGCAGCCATCGTTTTTTCCTTGCCGGACGTGGGTGTTTGGGCGCGATGAGTATGTACGGGAAATGATGGATTGTCAGATATCTGGCAGTATTTGTACCAAGTTGTTCAAACGAGGGATTCTTACGCTGGAAGCATGTGATTTTCCGAGAAAGTATTCAGCTGCGGAAGATCATGTGATGAATTGCGGCACATTTTGTCGGATATCGAAGGCGGCCGGTGTGGGGGAAGTGCTTTATAACTACTATATGCGTCCGGATTCGATTTGTCATACGTTCGTGCCTAGGATCGGTTATTATCAGGAATTATTTGTGTGGGCCGTTCAGAATATGGGGTCGGAGTTGGCTGTACGTTATGAAATCGAACATCGGAGTTTCTTTTTGCGTATTTATTTAGATATTATTTTTTCTGAACTTATTCAAAACGGCCATACCTATGTGGGTACCGAACCGTTTGAATTGGTGCGTTCCGAGTGCCGTAATCCATCCATAACAGGACGACTTCCCTGGCAATATCGCCTTAAGGCTCGATTGGTTAGGCATCCTCGGTGGTTGCATTTTGTCGTGCATATGTGGCGATTGCTTAAGAAGAGAAACTCATGGAGACTTTTTATCCCGGTCGAAAATCCGTAGCTTTGTAAAATGACTGCGGAATCCAGAGCGCATAAGAGTTTCCTCAATGCTCGTACCAATCTGATTTTCTATTTTTTGGTATTGGCTGCGACTTTCTTTTCGAGAAAAATCTTTCTCGAAAAGTTAGGAGACGATTTTGTGGGGATGACCTCGACGCTTTCCAATCTGCTCGGATTGCTCAATCTGGCGGAATTGGGAGTGGGGAGTGCGGTGGGGTATATGCTCTACAAACCGCTGGTCGAAGGAGATCGGGAGCGGATTAATCAAATCGTTTCGGTATTAGGCTATGTCTATCGCAAGATTGGCTTGGTGGTGATTGCCGGAGCGGTCGTATTGGCTGTTTTTCTGCCCTGGATCCTGGAAAGTGCGCCGTTCAGCAATTTGCTCATCTATTTTACCTATTTGAGCTATTTGGTGGGAGCCGTACTGGGGTATTTTGTCAACTACCGGCAGTTGTTGCTGAATGCCGATCAGCGGCAGTATGTGGTGACCGCTTATTACCAAAGTGCCAATATCTTGCGGCTCTTGATCCAGATGGCCGTGCTGTATCGCACCTCCAATCCGTATTATTGGGTAGGGATCGAGATCGGATTTTCGTTTATCTATAGTTGGATTCTGAACCGGCGTATCGACCGGGCCTACCCGTGGTTGAAAACCGCGGTCCAGAACGGACGACAGTTGCTGAAAGCGTATCCGGAATTGATTAAATATACCAAACAGATTTTCGTTCACAGGATAGGAGCGACCGCACTGTTCAATCTTTCTCCGGTATTCGTCTATGCCTATACATCGTTGACGATAGTAGCGTACTATACGAACTATACGCTGATCGTGTCGAAAGTGCAGTTGCTGGTTTCGCAGCTTTTGGGGAGCGCCGATGCCGGGATCGGCCAGCTGGTGGCCGAGGGAGATGAGAACCGGATCCAAAAAGTGTTTCGAGAGATATTCGCCCTGCGTTATTGGGTAGGAGGCACTTTGGTCGGGGCGCTATGGTTCGGATTGAATCCGTTTATTCAACTGTGGTTGGGGGCGGAGTATCTCTTGCCGCCGGGTACGGTGGCTCTGATCCTGTTGAACCTCTATATCATGTTTACCCGTGTGGCCGATAGTTTCAACATGGCTTACGGCTTGTTCTATGATACCTGGGCGCCGATTACGGAGGCCGGATTGAACGCGGGATTTTCCGTGTTGTTAGGTCATTTCTGGGGGTTGAACGGGGTTTTGTTGGGAACCACCCTGAGTATGTTGGCGATCGTGGTGATTTGGAAACCTTATTTTCTGTTTAGCAAGGGTTTCCGGTTGTCCGTATGGAGATATTGGCGGCGGGTGGGAGTTCATGTATTGATTCTGGCCGGAGTATTTGTTTTAATCGGATGGTTGAATCGTTATTGTCCGGTCGACCCGGCGGCGGGATACGGCGTTTGGTTCCTCTATTCGTTGACTGTCACGGCTCTTTTTGCCCTGTTGCTTTTTGGTGTAATGTTGCTCTCGACGGAGGGAATGCGTACTTTGACATCGCGCATGATGCAGTTGATACGCAGTCGATTGCGGCGTTAAGGGATGGGGTGCTCCGTGATGCGTACAAAAAACGGGAACCTGTCGATTCAAGGTTCCCGTTTTTTCTGAAAGTATAAGCAGGAGGGGGTGTTTTAATCGGTATATCCGCTCATTGCTTTATAGTACCGTTCGATGTGTTCTTTTTGTTGTGCCACGGTGCAAAAACGCGTGTAATCTCCCGCCAGAAAAGCCTGGGTTTGCAGATAAAATCCCGGTTTAAAGTCGACATCGAGTCGATTGTCGATTTCAACCGGATTAACCGTCACCGACCCGATTTCTTGTATTTGGAGTGTCTCCATGGGTTTGAAATAGAGTCTGTGCTTTCGAGTCAGCATCTCGATCACCCACCGCCCCGGTGCCGTCCAGTTGCCTTGATAAGAGAATAAAGCCCCATTATTCGTAATACCGGCGCC
Source organism: uncultured Rikenella sp. (assembly GCF_948810725.1). Lineage (NCBI taxonomy): Bacteria > Pseudomonadati > Bacteroidota > Bacteroidia > Bacteroidales > Rikenellaceae > Rikenella > uncultured Rikenella sp. The sequence continues at coordinate 19,194 of NZ_CAQIVA010000031.1, read as the reverse complement.
GGCGTATTTCGAACCACTCGGATGCCAGGTTAATACATTCTCTCCTCCGTGATAAGCCGTTAATTCTTTGGGCTGTCCTCCTAAGAAAAAAGCGGTATCGATCACATGAGAAGAATTGCCCATAAACCAAGTCTGATGTTCTACTTTTGTTTTAGGCAATGGTGCGATTGTATGACTCCATTCCGTAAACTCGAAGTTGAAAGATGAGACTCCGCCATCTTCGGCGATAATCTTTTCTGCCGCCAATACCGAAGAATAGAATCGACGATTATATGCCAATACCACGTCTGCCCCGGCTCGATTCACCGCTTCATCAAGCCGCTTGATCTCCGACATCCAGCCGATTCCCGGTTTTTCTTGCAAAATATGTTTTACTCCGTAACCCAACAGTTCGATACATGTGTCAGTCAGTGCTTCGATTCCCACTGCGACAATAGCCTGTTGAGGTACAGCCGGTCGTGTGGCCAAATAAGCGGTTAAACCTCCGCGAATAGCTTGCTGGCCAGTTTGTTTTTCAAATGCGGATGCCGAAAGTTCTCCTCGTCCGATAGCTGTATATTCTACCCCTATCGCATTGAGAACTTTTGCATATTCAATGCCCATCAATCCTGTTCCTATAATCCAAATCATAACAGTCGACATTTATTAACCCGAACACCTTATCGTGCGTGTGGGTAAATTTAAGTGATAGGGAAAATTTCTTTGTAGGTCTTACTATACGAAAGCCATTCAAACATCAGTTGATGTGCTTTGAATGATTCGGCTAATTCTGGTAACAGATTGACACCGTTCGATAACCCGTCAAGCCATTGTGTCGTCAAGTCTCCTAAGAATGGCGCTTCATATTTTTGGATAGGTTGTTCTTCAAAATCGGCAGCATAACGATAGATCGGCATTGTGCTATCGATTTTTCGAAGAATGGTCCGTCGGGTAGCGGCAATTTCGTCGATGACGATGCGTGCAAATGGTGCTACAATCTCCCAACTGCCAAATACGGGACTGTCGGCAGCCATGGAAATCATTAATTTGCCCACATAGTTTTCTTTCTGGTAAAATTTGATGACAGCCCATCCGCCGAAATCGCCGAAATCACTTCCGCGTCCACTCGGAATGATTCGCTCGTCTATCTCGGCCGCCACGATTTCAGCCCGATCGGCATCCAAGAAAAAGAAAACTTTATCTAAATAATGTATCCCATTACAACCGATTCCTAATGTCCCGGTGTTAATCGTAATCGTTTTTTCACCCTGCATCTGCGGCACAGTACATAAATCTGCCTTGAGTGCCCGGACCGGTTTGTATAAACGCATATTCAGATTGACGACTGTTGTCAGTGGCAGAGAGTCTGTATATGTTATCAGCTCTTTTACTTCGTTTAAACTTTGCCCGAGCGGCTTTTCGATCATCAGCCATTTACATCCGCAGGCTGCGGCTAAATCGATCAGGGGGCGACGGTTTTTTGCGGTGCTGGCGATAATACATACATCCATCGGTTCCGCCTGGAATTCGGTCACCAATTTTGTGGACAAACGCGGATCATCCTGACTTGCTGTGCGCGCTTCGGCCAAAGCATCCGGATTTATATCGAGTATCGTCACCTGACGGCAATGTTTGCTTTGCAATGCCCCTTGCAAATGGCGGATACCCATACGACCGGCTCCTATAATTAAAATATTCATACGAGTGTTTGATTCTTTGGTTTCATTACAAAAGTACGTAAATTTTCTATTCTCAAGACCTCTTCTTGTTAGAGGGCTGCGTATAACCTTAGTGTGTTGTATTTCCCGGATTGCGTCGGATGTTCAAGTCAATAAAAAACATGCAGCAAGGTGGTTTCTCTTGCTGCATGTCGATGATAACGATTTGTCCGAGAATTTACCGGATCGGATCTTTTAATATCCACCGACCGGTGGAATCCTGTTCAAACAGATCGCGGTTGTAGTGTTTGTCGATAATGGCCCAAAATTCCGGTTCGGTGTACCCTGCAAAACGGCAAAAATCACGGACGCTGAGCGGATCAAGAGCATGATCATGCTCTTGGACCAGGCGTACCGCCTGCTCCCGAGAAATCATTCCGTAACGGACCATTCGAGCGGCGTAATCCGTAGCTGACGCGTGCCCGAATTTCGGGTACTTCATCCAACTGTGAACCAGATAGGCGCGCGAATCGACCTGGTCCATTTGTTCCACGTGGTGCGTGCGGTTCCACTCGTGCGTGAGATCATGGAAGCCGTATCGTTTGGCGATTTCGTAGTTCTTGAAGCTATTCCATGGGGTGAAATAGCTGACGTAGATCGGATCGAGTTTGTCGAGTTCTTCTGCCGTTGGAGGTTCGAAAAAGTTGAGGTCTTTCAAAGAAACACCGGTCTCTCGACAAAGCTCTTCTGTGTCGATTCCGCTGCCGACTCCGTTGGTGATCTGTCCTCGGGCCGAATAGGTCTCGACTTTATCTGTTCCGATTCCACCGTACTCCCAGCTGACATTCTCTCCGTACACCAGCAGAGGGGTGTTGAATTTGACGGCCATGTGCAGCGGGTAGGTGTAGATGTACCGGTCGATGAAGTAGGTCGGTTTTCCGTACTTTTCGAAAGTATAGCGCATCATGGCTTTTTGAGCCTTGATGTTGGGCTTCATCGAAATCATATCGCACCCGAAGGCCTCGGAAATGTTCTTCAAATTATGTTTTCCGGCTTCCGTCATCGGAAAGTTATCCTCGACCGTAACCAGCAACGGGTTCATGTGCAGAACCTCTTTAAAGAGGTAGGTCTGGTAATGGCTGTCCTTACCGCCCGAAACGGCGATCATGCAGTCGTATCCGTTCGGGCCGTTCATCCCTCTGTATCGGTCGCACAAAGCGAGCAACTCTTTCCATCGCGCATCCCAGTCCACCGTATTGCGGTGTTCGTAGCTCTGACAAGCGGAGCATATACCCTCTTCGTTGAACGTAATGCCGGGTCTTGTCGAAGGCATCACGCATTTTTTGCAGTATTGAGTCATGGTTTCCGTGGGTTTAGGATCGGTGAGGATTTAAATGGCGGTCCAGCCGCCGTCGATCATTAAATTATGGCCCGTGATAAAGCTTGATTCATCCGACAATAGGAACGCAACGCCGGGAGCCATCTCTTCCGGTCGGGCCATTCGCTTGAGGGGCGATTTGTGGTTGTAGGCCTCTACGAACTCCGTCCGTTGGTTGTCGAACACTCCGCCGGGCGATACACAGTTTACCCGAATCCCATATTTCCCGAAATAGGAGGCCAGGGAGCGGGTGAAATTGATAATTCCGCCTTTGATGGCATTGTAGGCCAAAGGCGAAGTTCCCCCGTATCCTTCGTAAATCGTGAAGTCGTTCCCCACCACTCCGTAAATAGACCCGAAGTTGACGATGGAGCCCGAGCCTTGTTCTTTCATTACGGCGAGCACTTTCTGGCAAATCAGGAATACGGCATTGAGTTGCATATCCACGTTTTTCTGCCAGCTCTCATAGGGTACGTCTTCAAATTTGGTTCCCCAGTCCGATGTTCTGGGATAAGCGGCGTTCACCAGCCCGTCGATCCGTCCGTACTTGTCTAACATATCATCCACCAGCTCGTCGATTTGCGCCGGATCGGTCACATCATAAGCTATGTCCGGAAGCTCGCCCCACCGGTTCGGTCGGTCGACATCCACGCCGACCACCGCTTCGGCGCCGGATTCGCGGCAATAACGTACGATTTCTCGGCCGATCAGTCCGCCGCTACCGGTGACAATGATGATTTTTCCTTCGAGTTTCATATTCCTGCGTGTTATTCCAGGCAAATGCGAAGCACGTCATAGGCTTCGTCGATCGTATTGAAAGCCTCTGCGCTGTCCGTCCCGAGGCGATGCAGAAAGTCTTCCATTTGGGCCGGATAGGTGTCCGCAAATCGTTGCGGGCTTTCGAAAAGCACTGTCCCGGTGCCGAGATCGGTTACGGTATTGGCCGCTAAATCTACCTGCCATGTAGCATCTTCGAATACCAGTTCCAGCGTTCGTCGATAATCTCGTCGATAATAGTTCAATACGACCGAGACGGCAAATGTAGGATATTCAAAACAATAATTGGCATAGTCCCAGGCGGAAATGTCGAGCGAGGAGACGTTTCGGAATGTTTTCCGTACCGTTTGCGGAGCTCCGAAAAGCCAATAGAGGTAGTCTATTTCATGGATCAGGTCGATGTGCACGCCTCCGCCCATCTCCCGGTTGGCGCTGTAACAAGTGCGCCACGCTTCGTTTTTCAGAGTCGGTCGCCAGTCGGGGAGATAAGAACCGCAGTAGGCGTTCACTTCATTCACTCGTCGTCCGGCAAGGTGTTTTTTGATCCACCTCAGGCTGTCGAGGAATCGCAGGTTACAGGCGATGTAGGTCGGACTTCCGATGGTCGGCAGCGGGCGTGAGAGGTCGGCGAACAGGGGTTTCTCAATAAAGAGCGGTACGCCGCTTCCGGCCAATGCGACCACGGTGTCGTAGTGTTGTGCCGTGGGGTTGGAGATGATGATAAAGTCGGGCCTGCATGCGAGCAGTTCGTCCAGCGAATAAAGGTCGGTTATTCCTGCTTCTTCTGTGGAAGCGGGCGATGTCGCATGCGAGTGGCGCAGGGCGACGATTTCCACTCGGGAATCCAGTCCGCGAAGGGCGGCGATATGTTTTCGGGCAATGGAGCCGAGGCCGATAATCCCGACTCTCATAACGCAAAATCGAGTTTATGGTGCTCCATCAGGTAGCTGATGATCTCGAAATCAATGGGGTGATCGAGGTCGAAACAAAGATGAGGCACCTCATAGATCAATGACCGGTCGGTAATCGCCCCTTTGTATCCGGCGTCAAAAAACTCCCGCCGATAAAAATAAAACGAGGCGTTGAGGTCGTAGACTTTCGGTGCTGCCTGTCGTGCCAACACATCGCCGACCGACTTTACCTTGTCGTAATATCCGTTTTCGTTGCGTTCGACCATATTGAAATAAGGACTCCGTCCCGCCGGGCTGACCGAAAAGAGGTTGACAGCCTGGGTATCGGCTTGCAGCAGGTCGAAGGCGGCGTTCAGGTCGGCCAGGTTCCGCAAGGGAGAGGTCACGTCCATATCCAGCACGTAATCGTATCGTTTCCCGTATTGCGTTTCGGAATACCGGACGATGTCGGCGATGGCGTCGATCTTGCCTACCGTATCTCCCGCCAGCGATTCCGGTCGGGTGTAGTCCGAGTCCAGTCCGCACGTATGTGCGACATGCCGGATTTCATCGGAGTCGGTGGAGAGGGCGATGTCTGTGCCCGGATATTGCGCGGCAAACTGTCGTGCCGTGTCGATCGTATAGGCGATTAACGGCCTGCCGCACAGCGGCTTGATGTTTTTTCCCGGAATTCCTTTGCTGCCGCCGCGTGCGCAGATGGTTATCAGTATGTTCATAGTCTGCCTATTGCTTGTTCATGTGCTGGGCCAACTCCTGCACCTTGCGGAAGTCGTCCGGTTTGCCGATGTCGATCCAGTAGCCGGACAACGGATAGCGGATGACTCGTTTCTGCTGCGCAATCAGTGCCTCCATCAGGTCGGTGGCGTTGTAGAAAACACCGTCCGGAATCTGGTCGAGCACCGTGCGTCGGAGCAGGTAGATGCCGGCATTGGCGTAATAATGGAAGTTGGGCTTTTCCTTGATGCCTTTAATCTCGCGCGTGTTCTCGATTTCGAAGATCCCGTAGGGTACGTTGACGTTGTACGGAACGGCGGCGATGCTCATATCCGCATCGTGCTTTTTGAAATGGAGGTAAAAATCCTCCAGGTCGATATTGGTGAACAGGTCGGAGTTCATCACCAAAATCGTGTCGTTGTGCCAGTCGGGAATGAATTTCACGGAACCCATCGTGCCGAGGTATTCCGGTTCGTGCACACACCGAACCCGAACCCCCTCCGTTCCTTTCGGCTGTGCGAAGTGCGTTTCGAGCTGTTCAGCCAGGTAATTGACGGTGACGTTGATATGTTCGATCCCGTGTCGCAGCAGGTTGTCGATGTTATAGTCGATGATCGGTTTCCCGGCTACCGGCAGCAGCGGTTTCGGGGTCTCCAGTGTCAAGGGCCGCAGCCGTTCTCCTTTGCCGCCCGCCATCAGTACGGCGTCGAGCGGCAGAAAGGAGTTTCCGTTGGTGAAATTGAGTATCCGCACGATGCGACCCTCTTCGTCCAGTATGGGTACCAGTTTCAATTGCCGTTGCCGAATCTGCCGCAGGATATCGGTGGCGGATTCTCCGGCTCGAATAAAGGTGAAATCACGATGAATCACCTCCGAAATGGAGGTGTCCACTCCCAGCCCGCCGATCAATGCCCGTCGGATATCGCCGTCGGTTACGGTTCCGACCACTCGCCCCGTATCGCTTTCGATGGCAAACAGGGTCAGCGACAAATCGGCCGAAATGTCGTTGAGTTTCCGCACGGCGTCCAATATGGTAGCGGTCTGGGGGATAATATGTCGTGTGTGGTCTCTCATTCCGTCGTCGTGTGCGGCAGGTCGTGGAAATGCTTTTGTACGGCTAAGGCCTGCCCGCCCCGGTGTTTTTTGATCGTTTCGTAAATGCGTATCGCCGTGTCCGGCCGTTCGTAAGGGTTGAAGCCGGTGGCCGGAATCCCGCCTGTTAAAAGTAACGATAATTTTTCAATAATCTCCTCTTGTGTCGTTCCGCAGTGCACGACCGACGGTGCCGCGATCCGTCCCCGCTGCCGGTCGCCGATATCGATCGTCGGAATCCGGAAGCTCGGCACTTCGACGATCCCGCTGCTCGAATTCCCCACCACCCCGCCGATATATTGCAAGACGGACAGATAGCGTTTTAATCCCAATGAGGTGAACCATACGCACCGCTTGTTCCGGCTCGCCTCGGCGCACCATGTTCGTATCCGCTCCGCAATAACCCCGCTGCCCGTGTCCGAGTTGGGCATCGTGAAGATGACCCGCACGCCGGCACGGGTGCGCATGGTGTCGTCCAGAGCCCCCAGCAAGGCGTCGATTTGCTGTTCGGCATCGGACTGTTCGTCGAGTGTCACCGGATGGTAGGTGACCAGCAAGGTCTGCCGGTCGAGCGGGAACCCTCCGAGGCTCTCTTCGGTCTGTGCCTGAGACCACAAAGGTATCTGCCGTATATTGTCCACCCCGATCGCGCCCACGTTATATACCGTTGCAGGATCTTCGCCCAGCTGGATGACCCGTTGCCGATATGCCTCCGTCGAGGTGAAGTGCAGGTGCGACATCTTCGTGATCGCGTGCCGTATCGCGTCGTCGAAGGCTCCCTCGGTGATCTCTCCGCCGTGCAGATGGGCCACGGGAATCCGAAAGATCAACGCCGCCTCCACCGCACACAGAATCTCGTATCGATCCCCCAGCACGATAATCAGGTCGGGCTTTAGCGCATCGTACGCCCGCGCGAACCCGCTCAAGGCGCGACTCATCTCCATAACGGTCTCCTGCGGGGTATCTTCGGTCGCGGTTTCGTCGATCGTGGGCACGCGGTAGTCGATGGCGAATCCGTCGGATTCGATCTCTTTACTGGTCTCGCCGTATCGGGCCGAGAGGTGCATGTGGGTGGCCACGATTTGCAGCTGCAACTCCGGATCGGCCGCAATCAGCCCGGCCAAGCGTGTGAGGAGCCCCCATTCGGCCCGGGTGCCGGTGACTATGCAGATTTTTTTCATAATTCGATCGGTTCGTCCGGTTCGAAATTTCGCGGGGCCGGTTGTCCGACAACGGATTCCCAGCGCATCGGGCTGAGTCCCGTCCCGGGCCGTTTGGCCGTGAGATTTTCCTCCGTAAACAGCTCTCCCCGCTTAATCGCCGTCACCGCCACAATCGATTTGCGCGCGATGGGAATATTCGGTCGTTCGGCCGGCGTCGGCTCTTTCGTGCCGTTGCCTAAGGCCGATTCCACAACCCGGATTTGCCGCACCATGGCTGTGAGTTCGTCCGGCTCGAGCGAGGCCTTGTGATCCGGCCCGGGCAGGCTCCGATCCAGCGTAAAGTGTTTTTCGATCACGGTCGCTCCCATCGCCACCGCTGCTACGGGTATTTCGATCCCTTCGGTATGGTCGGAGTAGCCGACGGGCAGGCCGAACCGTTCGTGCATGGTCTGCATCGCACGCAGATTGACTTGGTCTTTTGGGGCGGGATATTCGGTGGTGCAGTGCAGCAGGGTAATCCCGTTCCGCGGCGTCCCGAAGCGGGTCAGCACGTCGATAGCCGCTTCGATTTCGTCGAGCGTAGCCATCCCGGTCGATAAAACGACCGGTTTGCCGGTTCGCCCGATGGCGCGCAGGTAGGGAAAATTGGTCAGTTCGCCGCTGGGTACTTTCCAGAGGGGAAGGCCTAAGGTATCGAGAAAAGCAATGCTTTCCGAATCGAAAGCGGTGGAGAAGAAGCGGACGCCTCTGGCCTGGCAATGAGATACAAGTGCGTGGTGGTCGTCGGCCGAGAGTTCGAGCCGCTTGAGCATGGTGTACTGCGACTCTTCGCCGTGACCGAGATTGCGGCTTTGATAGGCAGCCTGCCGAGCGGTTCGGGTCACCAGTTTGTCGGCCTGAAAGGTCTGGAACTTGACATAGTCCACTCCTGCCGCCGCAGCAGCGTCGACGAGCTGCCGAGCCAGCTCCGGGGAGCCGTTGTGGTTTACGCCGGCTTCGGCGATGATCAGTGTCCTCATAGTCGCTTCATGAGTATGGCCGGATTTCCGGCATAGATGCCCGGTTCTTTCAAGGTCTTGCGCACGAAAGAGCCGGCGGCGATGATACTATCGGGTGCGTTGATCGAGATGCCGTTGAGTAGCACGGACTGAGACCCCAAAAAAACTCCCGGGGCGATCCGACAGTCGCCGTTGACCATGGCTCCGGTGGAGATGTGGCAATAGTCGTCCACCCGGGTATCGTGTTCGATGTTGGCGAGGGTGTTGATGATACAGTTTTCGCCGACTACCGCTCTGGCATTGACCATGGCGCCGTGCAACACCACGGTTCCCGCACCTAGACAAGCGTGTCGCGAAACGTGGGCGGTCGAGGCGACGATGGTGGCGAACGCTCCGCCGGCGGCAAGGATCCGCGCGGCGATCTGTCGTCGTATCGCTGCGGTCTTGATGTGTCCGACGGTGATGACGAATCGACAGTCACGGTTGGCGGCAATCAGATTGGGTATGTCGTCGTCGGTGCCGAGCACGGAATAACCCAAAACATCGGTTCCCACTTTATCCGGTGTGTCAAGTATGCCGGCGATTTTCCATGCTCCGGCCGATTCCGCCGCTTCGATCACCGATTTGCAGTGGCCCCCGCCGCCGATCAGAATAAGCGGCTTCATAGTCGTACCGAGCTGGGGAGGTTGACGATGCGGTCGGAGAACCATTCGGCGGTGGAAAGGTCGCCGCATTCCGATCCGGCGAACATCGGAAGGCGGTTCATCAGCTCCCAAATCGGACGGGTCATCACCCCCTTGTCATTGGTCTGGGTCAGGAACTCGATCTGTGCTTCGTGATCCGGCAGAATCACGGCGTTCAGCCAATAGTTGCTCCGGGTATCCGCCGGCTCGCCGAAAAATTCGATATTCGCAGGGTGGTTGGAGAAGTGGGCCGCATATTCCGCAGCTACGGCCCGTTTGGAGTCGATATAGGCCGGAAGACATTCCAATTGCGCACATCCCAAGGCGGCATTGATGTTCGGCATCCGGTAGTTATACCCCACCGCATCGTGTACGAATTCCCAACGGTGCGGCACTTTGGCTTGGGTGGTCAGGTGTTTGGCCCGTTCGGCCAGTTCGATATTTTCTTCGTTGAAAAGGAGCATTCCGCCGCCGCCGGTGGTAATGGTCTTGTTTCCGTTGAAGCTCAGCACGCCGACGCGGCCGAAAAGACCGGTGTGCCGTCCTTTGTAGAGCGATCCGACACTCTCTGCCGCATCCTCCACCAGCTCGATGTGCCACTCCCGGCACACTGCGACCAACTCGTCCAGGTGTACCGGATGGCCGAAGGTGTGCATCGGTACGCAAGCCTTGATCCGTCGGCCCGTCCCTTTGTTGTAGCACTGCCCGTCCCGTACCGCGGCATGTCCGGCCAGCCATTCGCCCATCCGGGCCGGTGAGAGGCCCATGGTGTCGCGATCCACGTCCACGAATACCGGATGCGCTCCGCAATACGAGATCGCGTTGGCCGTGGCGATAAAGGTCAGCGGTTGGGTGATCACCTCGTCTCCGCGCTCCACGCCGGCCAGCATCAGGGCCATGTGCAAGGCATTGGTGCCGCTGACGCACACCACGGTTCTGGCAGCGCCGGTATAAGTCGCCATATCCCGTTCGAATCGGTTGACGAATTCACCCACGCTGGAGACGAAAGTGGTGTCGATACACTCGTTCAGGTATTTTTTTTCGTTCCCGGAAAAGGTCGCGGCATGCAGCGGTACGAACCCCTGTGCGGCATAGGCGGGATACATCTCCCTGATTTTTTCGATAATCTGTCGGTAGTCCACGGTCTTTCGATTTACCATACAAAGATACTCCTTTATATGATATCCTGTATGGAACCCGCGGATGGGTTTCCGCCATCGGATCGTTTCGGACCTATTTGCGCAGAACATCTGCCGGATTGGCTCGTACCGTTCGCCAGGACTGCCACAAGACCGAACTCCCGGCAATTGACAAAAGGTTGCCGAAGGGCTGGAAAAGATGTGTCAATGCTTTGGAGAGAGTTTACAACTCCGCGACGAAGCGTTCGACCAAGGCGCACATCCGCGGCGTCGCCTCACGACCCGCGGCGATCACCTCGTCGTGCGTCAGCTTCACCCCCGTCCCCGTCAGCACGTTCGTGATCAGCGAGAGGCCGAATACGCGAACCCCCCGGTGCCGCGCTGCGATCACCTCCGGCGTCGTGGACATCCCCACCGCATCGCCGCCGATCTGGCGGAAATAACGTACCTCGGCCGGCGTCTCGTAGCTCGGCCCGGTCGTCCCCACATAAACCCCCTGATGCAGAACCGCTCCCTGCGCCTCGGCCACCCGATGGGCCTGGGCGATCAGCTGCCGGTCGTACGGCTCGCTCATGTCCGGAAACCGCACGCCCGCCTCCGGATCGTTCGGCCCGATCAACGGGTTCGGAATCAGGTTGATGTGGTCTTCGATCGCCATCATATCGCCCGCCGCGAAACGCGGGTCGAGGCCGCCCGCCGCGTTCGACACGATCAGCGTGCCGATCCCCAGGTCGCACATCGCCTGCACCGGCAAGACCACCTCCCGGATCGGATACCCCTCGTAGTAGTGCACCCGCCCCTCCATCGCGATCACCCGACGACCGCCCAGCACTCCGTAGATGAAGCGCCCTTTGTGTCCCTCGACCGTCGAGCGTGGGAAGTCCGGTATCTCGCTGTAACTCAATGTGGAGCTCACTTCGATGCGCTCGGTCAGCGCGCCTAAGCCGGAACCCAGCACGATACCGACTTCGGGCGGGGTCGAAGGGCTGATTCCCAGTCTATTCCGGATGAAGGACGTTGTATTTCTGATTTTCTCTGGCATATTGTTCCAATTGTCGCCGGAAGTCGCTCTCCCGGTTTTCCAAAAATTCCACGCGGATGGAGACGTAGTAGAGTCTCCGTTTGAAGTCGTCGCTGATTTTCCGGCTGTTCATGAGCCGGACGGCGTCTTTCTCGGTCACCACCACGACGGTCTCGGGCGGACAGCCGGACAAGGCCTCTTCGGCGGCGTGTATGTCCTTCATCTTGAAGGTGTAGTGGTCGCGGAAGACGAATGTCTGCCGCAGGTCGTAGCGGGATTCGAGCCCGGCCAGAAAACGGGTCGGGTTGGCGATCCCGACCATGGCGATCACCGGCGTCCCTTCGGGCAGCGTATCCGGCTGGCCGTAAGCCGGATAGAGCGGCTTGGGGGGCTGCGAGACCATCCGGGTGAAGTAGAGGCTTTGGTACGGATAGAGGTCGAGGTTCTTGCTGACGATCCGGTAGTCGAGGGGTTTCATCTCTTCGGGACACTTCGTGACGACAACCATCTGGGCCCGCGAGAGTTGCGCCGGGCGGTCGCGCAGCCGGCCGAGGGGCAGCATCCGGTCTTCGTAGACCGGGTTGTGGTAGTCCATCAGGACGATGTTGACCCACGGTTCGACGTAGCGGTGCTGGAAGGCGTCGTCCAGAATGATGAGGTTGACTTCGGGATAGGCTTCGCGCAGCCGTTCGATCCCCTCGACGCGCCGTTCGCAGACGGCGACGGGAATGTCGGGGTACTTGAGTTTGATCTGTTTGGGTTCGTCGCCGACTTTCTTGAAGGAGCTGGTCACCGTGGCGAGCAGGAAGCCTTTGGTCTTCCGTTTGTAGCCGCGCGAGAGGACGGCGACGCGGAACTCGCTGGAGAGCAGCTCGATGAGGAGTTCGGTGTGGGGGGTCTTGCCGGTGCCGCCGACGGTGATGTTCCCCACGCAGATGATGGGGATGTCGAATTCGCGGCTCTTCAGCACGCCCCAGTCGAACAGCCGGTGGCGGATGTCGATCACGCCGCCGTAGAGCCAGGCTAACGGGGCGGCCAGTATTTGTCCGAGCAGTTTCAATGTGCTATTATATTGGTTACGAGTCGGTTGTGCGGTATCTCCGGGGGGCTCGCGCGGCGGGGTGAAAACGGGAGGGCGGAGGCGGGAAGTTACAATAAAATGTTGTAACTTTTAAACAGAATATAGTAACTTTATTGTAACATTTATACATAATCGGTGCGAGAAGTAGTTGTAGGGCCGATTGTGTTACAACATGGGGTTTATATTCGTTCACTTTTTTGCTCAGTAGCGCCATTCGAGGGTGAAGGGTATGGAGGCCTGGATGCCGCTCCGGGGGATCAGGGGCCGGAGGTGTTCGAGTTCGCGGTCGAGCAGGCGGGGGCCGGTGGCGGCAGAGGGGCTGCTGCCGAGGCCGAGGCGGGCGACGATGCTGCCGCTCAGCGAGCCGAGCAGGGTGGCGAAGGTGGGTTCTTCGGGTTCGGGGTATTGCCGGATGGCGTAGTCGTTGTCGGAGAGGCCGGCTCGCTGGGCGGCGAGACGGATGGCGTCGCGAAGGGTGCCGGTGGCGTCGGTCAGGCGGTGTTCGGTGGCTTGGAGGCCTGTCCAGACGCGTCCGCCGGCGAGGGTGTCGACGGTGTCGAGGCCGAGGCTGCGCCCTTCGGAGACGACTTGCAGGAAGCGGTTGTAGACGCTGTCGACGCCGTTCTGGATATAGAGGCGTTCGGCGGGGCTGAGGGGACGGAAGGGGTTGCCCATGTCGGCGCCGGGGGCGGTGCGGACGCCGTCGGAGGTGATGCCGAGGTGGCGGGAGGCGCCTTCCTGGAGGTTCACGACCAGACCGAAGACGCCGATGGAGCCGGTCAGGGTGGTGGGGGCGGCGAGGATGTAGTCGGCGTCGCAGCTCATGTAGTAGCCGCCGGAGGCGGCGTAGTCGCCCATGGAGACGATGACGGGTTTTTCGGATTGGCGGAGCTGGCGGACTTCGCGCCAGATGATTTCGGAGGCGAGGGCGCTGCCGCCGGGGCTGTTGACGCGCAGGACGACGGCGTGGATGTCGGGGTCGCGGCGAATTTCGCCGAGGGTCGCGGCGAGGGTGTTGCCGACGATCTGTTCGTTCGGGTCGCCGGCGTCGACGATGTCGCCGGAGGCGTAGACGATGGCGATTCCGTTATCGGAGTCGGGATTGCCGAGGAGGTCGGCGGAGGGGGTGGCGGGGTTGTCGTGGTAGTCGGCGAGGGGGATGAGGCGGGGATCGTCTGATGGGTCGTCGGTGTTGTGGCTCAGGGTGTTGAGTTGGTCGCGAAGTTCGTCGCGGTAGAGGAGGCTGTCGACGAGCCGGAGGCGAAGGGCGTCCCGGGGGGTGGCGACGGCGAGCCGGTCGGCGTAGCTTTGGAGGCTGTCGGGGTTCAATTCCCGGGACTGGGCGATCTCTTGGCACAGGTAGTCCCAGGTGGAGTGGGTGATGGAGGTGAGTTGCCGGCGGTTTTCGTCGCTCAGCCGGTCGAGGATGAGGGGTTCGCCGGCGCCTTTGAAGCGGCCGTGGCGGATGAGGTCGACACGGATGCCGAGTTTGTCGAGGAGGCCTTTGTAAAACAGGACGTTGGCGGAGAGTCCTTCCCAGGCGAGGCCGCCCTGGGGGTTGAGGTAGATTTTGTCGCCGATGGTGGCGAGGTAGTAGCTGCCTTGGGAGTAGAGGTCGGCGTAGGAGATGATGAATTTGCCGCTCTCGCGGAAGGTGGTCAGGGCTTGCCGGAGTTCGTAGAGGGTGGCGAGGGAGGTGGGAAGGGCCATGGGCATCTCGAGGTAGATGCCGTCGATGCGGGGGTCTTGGGCGGCGAGTTCGATCCGGCTCACGGCGTCGAGCAGGGTGGTCTGGTGCCGGAAGCTGAGGGCGCTGTAGTCGAACAGGGCGAGGGCGTTGTCGACGGGTTTGTCGACGATGGGGCGGGAGAGGTCGATGTGCAGGATGCTATGGGGTTGCAGGTGGCTCTTCCCTTTCTGGCTGCGCGAGCCGGAGGAACTGAGTACGCTGAGCAGTCCGGCGAATACGAAGAGGCTGAACAGAAAAAAGAAGATGCCGCTCACGAGGATGGCGAGCAGGCTGGCAAAAAAGGTCTTGAAAAAGGAGTTCATGGGTATTTCTGTGACTTTTAGGTCGTTGTATCTGTGGTTCTCGGGCTGGGGCTGTCGCTGCCGGTTGCTTGGGGTAGAGGCTGCCGCGTTGGTTAAGGCCGTGGGCAGGTTGAGGATGCGTCAGCATCCGTCTAAAGTTTTTTCGGTTCCTTTTGTTCACAACCGACGCTGCCAGCGAGTGCAATGCAAACGTAGTTTGCAAATTGCCGAGCGGCGAGGAGGAAGGCGAAGCCAAAAGGAACAGTTCCATTCGGGGCAGTGCCTAGACGCGCGCCGCCGCCTAAAGGAGCGATTCAACTATTTCGGCAATGAGCCGAATATAGATGAATCGCGCGAGGCGCGCGGAAACGCGGCGGAGCGAAAGCGGAGCCGCAGTGAGGCGGACACGGGGCGGAGAACTGGGGCGAGCTTTGGGCTGAACTTGTTGGCTGTGCTTTGGGCTGTGCTCTTGCGACCCAACGGGTCGCGCGGGCCGGAGCCACCCCCGGCGGCGGGCTGCAACTCGACGGAGCTCATTGCACTCACCGCTGGCGGCGAACAACTTTAACAAGGTGTGCCCGAGGACGAACTTTCAAGAATTGGGGCGGTTGAATGGGTTGTGCTTTTGCGGTTCATAGAACCGCCGTCCTCGGCGAGAGCGACGCATTAGCGGCGCGTGGGGGGCGCGCCGAGGACGCATTGGCGGCGCTTGTAGCTGGTAAGTACGGGTCGGACGCCCGGGCGGAACGCAACGAACGTAGTGAGTTTGCGGGCCTCCCGAGGGGGAGGCGTCCGGCCCGCGCGGTTCTTCGAACCGCAGGAGGCAGTTCCCAAACGAAGTTGCCATTAAAAAGACACAGCACTTCGCCCGTTTATTCTGAGAGGCAACGCAACTGAAAACCGTAGGCACGGTGGCTCGGATTACTCACTTTAAGGCTCGATG
Source organism: uncultured Rikenella sp. (assembly GCF_948810725.1). NCBI lineage: Bacteria > Pseudomonadati > Bacteroidota > Bacteroidia > Bacteroidales > Rikenellaceae > Rikenella > uncultured Rikenella sp. The sequence goes on along the minus strand of NZ_CAQIVA010000031.1, from coordinate 3,626 downwards.
TGCTGAATAACAAATAAATGCCGTTGATGCTACTCGTGGCAGAGGATCTGGAAATTCCGCTGTTGCCGCATTGTCGCAATTCTCCTCCCTGTTTGTCATATCCCGAGTCGCGGGAGCCCGGGGCGGGGAGGGGCGCTGCCAAAGAACGATAAAAGGCTAATTTCGGCTAAGATACGATTTTTTCACAAGAGACGCGTAGGTAGTCCCCGGAAATGCGTTATCTTAGATGCGGAGTGGGAGAATCTCACTCAGGAAAATAGCATTAAATACATTCATCTATGGTCAATAAAGTCATCCTGATCGGGCATGTGGGGGCGGAGCCAGAGGTCAGGGCGCTCGAAACGGGCAATAAAATGGCGAAAGTGAGGGTCGCTACTACGGAGCGAATCTATAACGCGGCGACGGGCGAAAAACGCGAGCACACGGAGTGGCATACGGTGGTGTTGTGGCGGGGGCAGGCGGACTTTGCGGAGAGGTACATCCGAAAGGGGGCGCAAATTTATGTGGAGGGTAAAATTCGGTCGAGGGAGTGGATGGAGGAGGCTACGGGGAACAAACGGTATGCGGTGGAAATTTTGTCGGAGGAGGTGCGGTTGCTGGGCGGTGGGCGTCGGAACGAGGGGGCGTTGGGGGATGATCGGCGGCAGGAGGCTCGGAAAGAGGGTGTTGAAGAGGGGGTGCCGGAGTTGTCGAAAGATGCGAGCGATCTGCCGTTTTAAGGGGCTGGAATGTCGGAGGGTGTCATTGGGGAGGAATAGGGCTAAGATAGTGGGATTGCTCGCTTGGGCATATGTATGGGGTGATTGAAGAATTTGGGCTGTTCCCACGCGTTTTACGCGCGAGTAGAAAGGGTAGAGGCTGCCAATAAACCACCCGAAGGGTGCGCCCGCCCGGCGTAAGGGCAGTCCCCTCAAACCCATCGCGCGGACAGAGATTTGGGCCGTCGGCAGTTTGAGGATGCGTCAGCATCCGTCTAAAGTTTTTCTGGTTCTCTTTGTTCACAAAGAGAACAGTTCGAGGCGGGGCAAAGCTCGACCGCGCGCCCCGCCTAAAGAAGCGATTCAACTATTTCGGCGGTGAGCCGAAATAGAATGAATCGCGCAGGCGCGCGAAAAAACTCGACTTCGAGCAAAAATCCGTCGCCCACCCGCTTAAAGAGGGATTTCGCTCATTTTGCAATAGCAAAATCGAGATGAAATCCCAGCGGGCGACGCCAACGCGGCGGAGCGCAAGCGGAGCCGCAGTGAGGCCGACCTGGGGCGGAGAACTGGGTCGAGCTTGGGGCTGGAATTTAGGCTGAGAGCGAATAGCGCGATTCCGAGAGGAATCGCCGTCCTCGGGCGCAGCGACGCATTAGCGGCGCGTGGGGGCGCTCCGAGGACGAGTGGGCCGTGCTTTTGCGGTTCGTAGAACCGCCGGGCTTGCGCGCTGGGCCTTCGGCCCACCCCTGGAGCGCGCAGCCCGAAACCGACAGAAAAAAGCTGTGCTCCTGCGACCCTAAGGGTCGCGCGGGCCGAAGCCTCTCGCCGCGGAGGGACGCACAGCGTCTTTTGTTGCCAGTCTCTACCCTAAGCAACTCAGGCTTCGACCGCTTGAACTGAGAGCGAGGACGCTATAGGCGGGTGCCGGGGGCGCCAAGGACGAACCCGGCAGCCTTGGGCGGTGAATGGGTTGTTGCTTCTGCGACCCTTTGGGTCGCGCGGGCCGGACGCCTCCCACCGGGCGGCCCGCAACACGCCGCTCGCGCGTCGAGAGTTGCCGTTCCTCCCGGGCGTCCGACCCGCTTTGCTAAGGAGGTAGTGAATTAGGGATTGCTTTCGCGGCCGGAGCCTGCGGGACCCACAGCAACGTGAGTTGCGGGCCTCCGCTGCGGGAGGCTTCGGCCCGTGCGGTTCTTCGAACCGCAGGATTCAGCTCAAAAGTAGGGTAGAGGCTGGCAGTAAAACGCCCTGTGGGCGCGTTTATTCCGAGAGGCAACGCAATTGAAAACCGTGGCCGCGATTGTGCGCGCTGCTGGGATTGAGCCACGTCACGCCGAAATTCAAGTTCATGCCATTGGAACCGCTGACCGTGGAAGCCCAGCTGTAACCGCCGTTGCCGACGTTCACCGGTTCACCTAATCGCCCATTGTAGCCCGCGTCGCGGAAGCCCGGGGCGGGCCGCAGGTTTATTCCGAGAGGCACCGCAACTGAAGACCGTTGGCACGACCGTTCGGGTAGCTCGGCTGAACCGCGTTCATTACGAAACGTAAATAGCAGCCGTATGAGTCGACCACCGAGCTTGACCAATTGTAACCATTGTTGCCGATGCCGCCCGGTACGCCTGTATTGCTGCTGCGGAAGCCCGGGGCGGGGAAAATGGGAATTGTGCGAGACACGGAGGGATGGCGAAGTATAGGGAGATGAGGGGAGAGGTAATTTCAAAAAAGAACGATAGATCGATGGAGAATGAATTGAAAACAGAAGAGTGGTTGGTGGGAAAATCGCTGCAAGAGCTGAAACGGGTGGCGGAGGAGGTCGGGCTGAAGTCGTTTGCGGGAAGGCAGATGGCGGATTGGATCTACAAAAAACGGGTGGCGGAGGTCGACGAAATGACCAATCTCTCGCTCGAGGCTCGCAGAAGGCTGCGGGAGGGAGGAATCGTGGCCGGAAGGATCGATCCGTGCGAGGTGCAGGTCTCGGTGGATGGAACCAAAAAGTATCTCTTCCAGACTCGACGAGGGGGGTATATCGAGGCGGTTTATATTCCGGACGGGGATCGGGCGACGTTGTGCGTCTCGTCGCAGGCGGGATGTCGCATGGGGTGTCGGTTCTGTATGACGGGAAGGCAGGGGTTCGGGCATCACTTGACGGCGGGCGAAATCGTCAATCAGGTGCTGGCGATTCCGGAGGCGGAACGGTTGACCAATATCGTCTTTATGGGGATGGGGGAGCCGATGGATAATATCGAGGAGGTGTTGCGGGCGGTGGAGATTCTGACGGCGGAGTGGGGGTTGGGGTGGAGCCCGACGAGGATTACGGTGTCGACGGTGGGGGTGATTCCGGGGATGGAGCGATTGTTACGGGAAACGAAGGTGCATCTGGCGGTCAGTCTGCACGACCCGTTCCGGGAGGAGCGCCGGGAGCTGATGCCGGTGGAGAACCGCTATGGGATCGAACAGGTGGTCGAGGCGTTGCGGAAACAGGATTTTGCGCATCAGCGACGGCTGAGTTTCGAATACATCGTCTTCAAGGGGGTGAATGATTCGAAAAGGCATGTCGAGGGGTTGGTGAGGCTGTTGAAGGGGTTGGCGTGTCGGATCAACTTGATTCGTTTTCATGCGATTCCGGAGAGTCCGCTGCGGGGGGTGTCGCCGGAGGAGATGAAGCGGATGAACGGGGCGCTGAACGCGGCGGGGATTCTCACGACGACGAGGGGGTCGAGGGGGGAGGATATTCTGGCGGCGTGCGGACTCCTCTCTACGCTGGCGCAGGAGGAGGGGAGCAAATAACGCGGAGAAGGTGCGGGCTTCGGAGCGAGGTTGTTTCGTGAGTTGTTTGGGTAGAGGCTGCCGCAGCAAAACGAAGTTTTGCCCGTCCACGGGACGTGGGGCCCGCGCGGCCCGAGCGCAGTACCCTCCTGTTGGC